>JAFGGO010000046.1 GCA_016930515.1 Promethearchaeota archaeon
GGTTCCCAAAGAAATTTTTCCCAAAGATCATTTACCTTATCCTTGGATAATAAGAAATTATCCAAAATTTTATCTAAATCATTCATTTTATTATATATAATTCGCTTTGTCTTTGGTTGTATAATACTTTAATAGTAGAATTTATATCAAATATATTACAAGAGAATTTCTATTTATATTCACCTTTATTCCCTAATTTTTTAAGGATTCAATAAAAACTAAGATATCTGCTTATTTTTTTAAAAGTCAATATTTTAAGATTGTTTTGTTTCTTTTCAATTATATAATGTGAAATATAAATACCAACACATCTTTTTAGCTCTTGATATAGATACGCTATTATTTATTACAAACAACTTTCAATGACCAAAACTATGCGATAAATTCTTCAGCTTTAATTGGCAAGAGACGATCAGGCTCAATGAGTTCTTGTTTTCTTGCGCACTCATTTATCAACCATAATTCTGAAAATGAATTACCACTTGATTTATTATTTATTTTTCCAGGTAGACGCAATGCAGAGGATTGCAAATCATCCAATATCCCATATACATAATCACGGGAAATTATTACCCAGAATGTATCTACTTTCATTAATTTAAAATGTTCTTGAGGTGTATATTGTTTACATTTGTATTGAAAGTGAAAAACATTTGAATCTTCTATATAAATTGGCATTCCGCAGAACATGCAACGCTTAATATAACCTTTAACTCTCAGAAATCTAGGTTCTTGTAATAAGTAGTATTTAAAACGAGAAAGACCATATCGGACTTTAAAACCACTTTTACTCTCAAATTTGAAAATTATTTTATTACTTTCAACTAAATTATTTAATTTGTGTCTGATCTTGGATTGAGTCCATTCTTCTGAAGAAAATTTGTTTCTTTGGCAAAAAATATTGGATCTTAGGTAGTCTAGTACTTCAATAGGTGCACAAGGTCCAAATTCAGCCAATATTGATAGAAGAACATTCATGATCTATCAAATTTTCATTATATTTTTCAGTCTCTGATCAAACCCTTCCCCAAATACAATATCGTTCCTTATTACACTATAATGTATTGAGTGAGTTTCGATAAAGCTTTCCATTTCAGGTGACTTCGCCTTAAATTCTCGAAATAGATCATTTGATATCATGTAGGATTTATGGTCAAAAGCATACTTGATTATAAACCAATCGTCATTTTCTCCTGCTGGAGCTTGGTTGACATTTCTTTTTGTTAATAAATCTTGATATAGGCTTTTTTCTCTTTCGGAGATATAATGTCGTAGTCCTGAGCCAAAAATGATAATTATATGCTCTTCTGGTACGCCCAAATTAATTAATTTCTCCTGCAATTTAATAACATCTCGAATTGAAGCATTTTTTGAGTTGGGATTATTTCGAGCTATATTAGAGCCATCCAATACAAAAGAAAATTCCAATTCTTTTTCTTCGAGATCAAAAGCATGATCAGGGGCATTAGAAACATCAACATTATCCAATGTAGCAAAAGGGTTCATTATTCCAAGACTCAGGTTTAGTTCCCTTCGTTTTTCCTCTGGATAATGTATTTCTTGATAATAATTATTAGTTATTTCATTTTGAAAGGTTTTCAGCGTTTCTAGTTGAGATGTTAGAGAATTTATAATAGATGAGTTGGATTTCTTTTCTTCCTCTTTTATATTATTAGTTATATCATTGATTAAACCTTCAAAATTCACTTTTAAAGGAAGAATATTGATAAATTTAGTAATATTTTTTTGTTGAATCATTTCTTGTTGAAATTTGTATAAATTCTGACTATGATCTTGATCCAATAGAGCATATGATTCGTCTAAAATAACAATATTATATTTAGCTACATTTTCAGTCATTGAAATAATGGAACGACAATAGGCATAAGTCTTTTCACCACTTGAGAATTCTTCCAAATCGCGTATCTCTTCTAATCCAGAATGTGTTTCAAATATTAGATTTTTATTAACTATATCAAACTTTTTTATTTTTGAATAATCCTTAAACACATAATCAAAGAATTCTTTTTTATCGTATATTTCTTTAAATATATGATCAAATTCTGAATTTATAATGCTTAAATGTGCTTTATTTTTTGGTTTTACGCCTTCAAGAATCTTTCCTATGTCAGCTTTTAAAATTTCTAATCGCTTGTAAAGATTCTTTGTATTTTCAAAATATTTCGTAAATTTATCAATGTGAGATTTATAATAATCAATAAAGGGCCCAATTTGAGCGAAACCGTGTTCTTTTGCTTTCTTTTGAATCTCTATTGAAAGCGGATTCAGATCTTCTCTTAATTTTTCGATGTTTTCTCGTGTTTCATTTTGTTTTAGTCTCATTTGAGCTAATTTTTCTGTGTTCTCATTCAATTGATTTTGAATTTGAGAAATCTCTTTTTTAGCATCATCTATAATAGTTGCTTTCTGGTTAAATCCAATTCCCAATTTTTTCAGATCATTAGTAACAACGGTTTGAGAAGGATTTTCATTGATTTCCGCGATTAGATTAGTTAAATCTTCAATATTTTTATTATAATTAAATAAATCTTTTTTCAAGTTTTCATTTTTACTACTCACTTCTTTTTTCTCATTTTCTAATTTCTCCAGTCTTGTTTCAAGATCTATATAATCATCTATTTTTGAAGTATCTCCTTTAATCTTCTTCTCGGTAAGATTAATTTTTTGAAGAATTTCGTTATATTTCCTAAGAGTACTTAATTTTTTCCTATTTAGATTGATTTCCTCGTTAAATACTTGAACCTGATTTACATATCTTTTTAACTCTTCATCTTGTTTAAATATAAGATTATTTTCTTGAAAGTTTTTAAACAAGTCTTCAAATGAGAGAGATAAATCTTTTATTCTATCACTTTTAAATTTGAAAAGTTTTTCTTGTCCAAATTCATGAGAACTCGCTTTACTGCATATATCCCGCAGTTGCGTAATAAAATTATTTATTGCAAGTATTCTCTCATTTTGTTTATTTAATTTTTCTATGGTTTCTTTATATTCTTTAATTTTTGATCCAAACAATTCAATTTGATTCTCAATTTCTTTAGTCTTGGTTTCATCATTTGCATTATCGATAATTTCTGGCTCAATTTTATATTCTGAAATTATTTGTTCTTTTAATTGCTTTTTTTGAACATTAAGTTTTTGCAGTTCTTTCTTGGTATTTTCATCAAATTGGTTTTTTAAATCATTTAATTTTTGTTCAATATCTGTAAGTTTAGCATGATTATGTTTAATCTCTTGATCAATCTTGGCAGCATTTTTTTCTTCATTTAATTTCTTATCGCGTAATGCTTCTATATCGTTTTCATTGATAAATATTAATTTTTCTAATAACTCTAAGACCTTTTCACTCTTCCTTAAATTTTCTTCTCTTCCTCGAATTGTATTATCAAGATTGTTATTGTTATTCAACTGATCTTGATAATTTCCTTGTAAATTAGAATATTCATCAATAATTTTCAAGATATTATCTTGCCCTAACCATTGCTGATAGTTTTCCAAGAAATTGATTTTATTTTCTAATTTGTTTATTTTTTGGGAAATTTTTGATACAAAAATATCTTTGAAAAAATAAATCTGTTGTTCAAGACTTTCATTCCCTCGAATAGTCCTTACATATACATTCTTTCTAAATTCAGTAAAATCAATTTTCGTTTTTTTCTTTCCTTTAAAGAAATTTCCGAGCGTGAGAGGATTTACACTGTTGAGATTTTCGTTGAATTCCCATAAAAGAGGGTTCATCTTAATTGAGAAAAGTAGAGTACCATTAGCTATAAATTCAATTTCGCACGATTCAATTATGGCTTTAAGCTTTTCAAATCGAGATCTATTTTCAAATAAATAATTTCCAGAAGCAATTTCAAGCAAGGTTGCTGCCATTGACTTTCCAACTCCATTTTTTCCATGTATAGTTACTATATTCCCGGAGTCAATGAGAGGTATGGTATTTCTTCCTTGAGTCTTCAATTTTATTATTAGATCTTGATTTTTTTCCATAATCGTTTTTCCTGTGTTCTAATCTTTACTATAGCTCATTTTTATCCAAATATTCTTGAAATTTTTTATTGTCTAATTTATTGAAATCATTTAATTCAACAAGAGAATCCAAAAATTCCTGATAAACCTTTTCCAGATTAAATTCGCTAATTACTCTTTGAATCAGTTTATCCGTAATTTTCTCATAATCCAAATTATTATTACCTCTTCAAGCGATTTTTTTAAATTGTTGATTAAATTATATTCTTTTTTTAAATTCCTTGAATATTATTAAATAATTACCTTCTTATCTTTAAATAATATTATGTATAAAAATTAGATTTAAATTTTGGCTATAATTAAGTCCTTAGAATTTAAATCAATAATACTCGGATTCAAAAATTCATAACTTTGGAAAATAATTAGATTTAGAAAATAACAAAGGTAATTCACAATATCTTTTGGATAAATTTCTTTAGATTAATAGGTGTTTTTTTAAAGATCTTTCAATAAGAATAGTATTAAATTTGCAAAATTGATGTTATTTAGTAATAAATCAAAAAAAAGAAAGAGATGAAAATGGAGTTTGGAGAGTATAAGTCA
Source organism: Promethearchaeota archaeon (assembly GCA_016930515.1). Taxonomy (GTDB): domain Archaea; phylum Asgardarchaeota; class Lokiarchaeia; order Sigyniarchaeales; family SOKP01; genus FT1-020. The sequence continues at coordinate 4,597 of JAFGGO010000046.1, forward strand.
ATAGATATTAGAACAATTTGGGAAAGGGAAGATAGAAACTTTACTCCCTGGTTAAAGGACAATATTCAATATCTTAATGAATGTTTAAATTTAAAATTAAATCCACAAGGTATTGAAAAACCAGCAGGATCTTTTTCAATTGATATTTTAGCAAATTTGAACGAAGAAACTGTAATAATTGAAAACCAATTTGGAAAAACTGATCATACACATTTAGGACAGATTTTGACTTATCTTGCATATCATAATGCAAAAATTGCGATATGGATTTGTGAGGAAATTAGATCCGAACACGAAAAAGTAATAAATTGGTTAAATGAAAATACTGATGAAGATTTTTATCTCATAAAATTAGAAGTATTCAAAATCGATGATTCTAAACCCTATCCTAAATTTACAAAAATCTGTGGTCCTTCTGAATTAGCAAAAACTATTAGAAAACAAAAAGAAGAGATGAATGAACAACAAAAATTAACAATGGAATTTTGGGATAAATTTTTGGAAAAATTAAATTTAAAATTTCCTGAACATTCAGGGGGGAATACATCAAAAAATCCTTGGATTATTAGAACAGCTAAAAAAAGTGGAATGGTATATTCATATAACATATTTAAAGAAAATGCTGCAATCGTTCTAACTTCAGATGTAAAAGAAAGATCACTAAATATAAAAAGAATACAAATGTTAAAGAAAAAACAGGAGGAAATTGAGGAAGAATTTGGTGATAAATTGAATTGGGACATAAATCCTACAAGAAAATCTCAATTAATTCGTTACAATTTAATGGAGGGTGGTTTGGAAAATATTGAAAACTGGGACAATATACAAAATAAAATGATTGATTCCATGATTAAATTTATCTCAGTCATTCAAAAACATGTGGATGAATTAGAATAGTTAAATAATTTTAAAGCGATTTTCGTGAGATAGGTACTTTCCATAAATTTCCCTTATTTTTACATCGTTTTGTTTATTCACTAAACTTCTAAAAATATATTTAAACTATTAATATAAATTCGAGGCCGGTTCGATCAAAATAAATAAAAATAAAATTACAAATTTAAATTTAGTGCTTCTAAAAGATTGTTCGCTTCTAATGAAAATTTACCTTACATCTTCGGGTGATCTTTACAGAGATAATTCAAAATACGAGCAAAAAACAATCACATCAAAAAGTCAAAACTCTTCGATTTAAATGATGTAATTAACCATTATGAATCCAAACTTCGGTCCATTAGCGTTTTTATCTATTTTCCTCGAGATAGATTCTATCGAGTATCTTTAAAAATATTCAATTAAATTTTTAATGCTCGAGTTGAGATCAATCTTTTGATGTGAATGTAGAAGTTTAGGTGAATTTTTTTGTTTCACTTCACTCACTCGATCTATTTCAGTTTTGATTTTACTTAGTAAAAGGATTGGTTTGGCAGAGAAAAAAAATCTTTTTCACCTATCAGAAAAAGTCGTGTTAAATGCTAAAAATATAAATAGTGCGTAAATTATTCTTATAATAGTATTATATAAGGATAGAAAAGAATAAAGCTTCAGAAAGAAGATTGAAACCCCAACTGACCTCACATCGTCGGGAAACGACAACGCCTATAGAAAAGAATAAAGCTTCAGAAAGAAGATTGAAACTGGTGGACCACGTTGCGTATAAGCTTCCTTCGAAATCATAGAAAAGAATAAAGCTTCAGAAAGAAGATTGAAACACCTGTCGATAGAAGAAGAGGTCTCGAACCCTTCGAGCATAGAAAAGAATAAAGCTTCAGAAAGAAGATTGAAACTAATCAACAGAGATTTTTCTAATTTTTTGTTGATTGTTATAGAAAAGAATAAAGCTTCAGAAAGAAGATTGAAACATCACCATAAGTTTGAAAATTTTCTCTAAAATTCTCTGCTATAGAAAAGAATAAAGCTTCAGAAAGAAGATTGAAACACTCGTCCTCGGGACGAACGACCACGCTCAAGGGTTGATAGAAAAGAATAAAGCTTCAGAAAGAAGATTGAAACCGAACACCCCCGCTTGTATTGGTATATTTACCAGCGGAAATAGAAAAGAATAAAGCTTCAGAAAGAAGATTGAAACTGGCCCGTAATTTTGCGTTTTTATGTATTTTCTTATCAATAGAAAAGAATAAAGCTTCAGAAAGAAGATTGAAACGTATCGTGAATCCGAGCCAATCTTTCGTGAAGTACAGATATAGAAAAGAATAAAGCTTCAGAAAGAAGATTGAAACGATCTTTTCATTTTAATTTTAACCTCCAATGGATAAATGATAGAAAAGAATAAAGCTTCAGAAAGAAGATTGAAACTTGTGAAGGTGATAAAAAACGAAATATTACGAATGTAAATAGAAAAGAATAAAGCTTCAGAAAGAAGATTGAAACAGAAACCCGTTTCATTCCCGCACATTTAACACAAACGGATAGAAAAGAATAAAGCTTCAGAAAGAAGATTGAAACTAAATAAACGTGAAATCGTCAATCTTGCAGTGATGAATAGAAAAGAATAAAGCTTCAGAAAGAAGATTGAAACTATATTACAATTTAATTTAATTAATTTACTCACGCTAATAGAAAAGAATAAAGCTTCAGAAAGAAGATTGAAACTAAATATCGTAAGATATTAAATCTGTCTTTATTACGCCATAGAAAAGAATAAAGCTTCAGAAAAAAGATCAAAATAAAGCAAAGATCTGTTGAAAAATAAGGAAAAATGGAGCATAAAAGAGTTTAGAATTGAAAATATAATAAATAGGTGTTTTGATCAATCAAGGTTTCAAATTAAATACTTAAAGATGGCTAAAGCGTCTTCTCCTTCTGCAGTTAAATAAATTTTGTTATTTCGGTGTTCGTGAGATATCGTGATATATTTTAAATCGTTTTCCAAGGGGTTTAAAAAGCCTTGATTGAGCTTGGCGTAATAGCTCGAACTTCTTTTCCTGTAATCTTCGTTCTTTTTTTGTAATTGGATAATTTTTTTTTCGATGAGAGCCTCTAATAAATCTCTTTTGGAGACAAATTTTCTGACATTATTTAGATCCTTGTGCTGATATTTTTTTTTCATGAGTTCTTCGATCGTTTTGAGAACCTGAATGTATTCGGGATTTGGTTTCGTGATTGGAAAAACGACCGGTTTTTTCACGATTAATTCTCCGTCGTGCCTTGGGAGCTCGTTGGGATGGTATCGCGCAGAATGCACGTAATACAGCCCGCATTGCCACAGCCTCGAAGCTTCAGCAGCAGCTAACGTCGTGATCTTTGAACCAGATCCTATGTTCACGAAAATTTGACAGTTGGGATTTATTTCCCGTTCCTCTTTAATCACGTTTGAAATGTCTTGAATGATGTCCAAATACTCCGTGTAATCAATTTCCTTGTGAACGACCTTCAACGATGGGATCTTCTGTTTTAACACGTCTACATTTGATTGGAAAAATTGCATGTTTTCGTCTTTTTGTCCCGTGGCCTTGATAAACGCCGTGTAATAATACAATTTATCGGGCGGATGCTTCAGAAGAGGCTCGGTTATGCGCCGGTCTTCCGCACAATTAAAGACGATGTGAACGTTTCTTGGAAACATCTTGAATCAACTACGATTTTTCTTGAGCCTCCCCTTCAAAAAGAGGATAAATGCGAAAAATGTCGTTTTAAGTATAGATAACAATAATCGAAACTCATATATAAGCGTTTCATTCGATAGGACCATTCGTCCCATAAAATCGAATAATATACGAAGATGGGTTTAATTGTCCTTAAGAACGACCTCGTGGTGTTTTGACAGCAAATCGTGCTGGGACACGTGCCTTTTTGGGTAATACCGCATGACGCCCATTGCTGCCGTTCGATTGGCGCCAACGTTCGTGAGCTCGCCCAAGGCACAGAGCGTTTCCAACCACCGGCATTTGTCCAAGTAGTCCTCGTTGACAAATTCGTAATCGTATGTCCTATCCATTTCTTTGAGCAAATGAACATAATACTTCCTGTTGATTTTTGAAACGCTATAGGAGGCGTTTCCCAAGCCACCAACCACAGGTTTTGGCTTGCCTATATTCGAACTCGCCGTTCGCATTTTATAACTACTCACGAAAACATGAGCGTTCACCCAATTTTGAAGCTCGCTAACATCGATTTCGCTCTCGTTTAGAACGATTTGATTCCAGATTCGAGCGAGGTTTCCAAAGATCATCACGGGAATCGGAAAACGGACTGGAAAATCCCCCATGCTCGTGTTAAAATACACGGGTCGCAGGAAATTAAGGCGGAACCTCGAAACGGGTTTAGAATCTACCAGAAATCTCTTGGGATTTATTCGTTCGAATTGAATGGACGATACATGATAATCTTTTTGGCCAAATGTTAGCTTGGATTTTTCTCCCGAGATTAAATCGTTAATCAATGCGTCGCTTATGTCGTCTTGATAGGCCACGAGCACGAACGTTAACATTGGCATTTTTTTTGACACGATGTAGTTGATTGAATAGGGCCTCACTTTTTCGTGAAGGTGGAGCTCGTGAACGAGTTCGGGCTTGATTTCGTGAAGCCATTTCATGATGACCCCTCGGAACACGTATCCGTAAGGGTGATCGTACGGCTTAATTCTACCGTCTTGAGGACATAGTTCAAATTTTAGCTTTATCATCATCCATCATTGTTTTCCTTTATTTATTGTAGGTAGAAATCGGCAATATAAGACGAATTTCCCAGATATAATTTCCATTTAAAACCATTTTTTCCACGATAGATAAAATATTTAATTTTCCAATCCAATCTCTTGCTAAAATTGGATAATCGATAAGGCAAATAATAATTCCTATTCTTTAATAGATCTTCAATGAACTTTTTGCTTTTTGTAGAATTCGCAAGAATCTCACTTTCAACTAGTTTTAATGGAATGTGGGGTCCTAATTGTTTGAAATAAAAGGTTTCATTTTTCGAATCCTTCGTTGAAAAAGACCATTTTTCTGGTTTCTCTAAAATCTCGTGGACGATAATGACGACCTCTGATTCTAAATAAGAAATCCAGCGTGCAGGTATCTCATTAAAGAGATCTTGATCTAAGTCTTGAATGGATTTCAGGGAAAACGAATAAGATTGTAGTTCGCTCATTTCAATTAGATCCCATGTTTTGTAATTCTCGTAATAAGCGAGAAATGTGATTAAAGTCCCCCTACACGATAGAAAACTGATGGCTTGTTTTAGCGGATTGGTACTAAAAAATTTAAAAGCGTCGTCAATATCGCGCGATCCTTTCATTAGTTTACCGTGGTATTTTATTTCCGGAAGGCTTCCTATTATGCCCTTTATTTTTTCTCTTAAAACTTTTCCGCTCACGACGAAGTCTCTTTTGTAATAGTCGTAATAGTCGTGAAAAATGAGCGAACCAAAAAAGGGCACGGAAAATTTTAAAAATTGCTCAGAGAACAGGAAATCGATCAATAAATCGTCGGCAGGGACGACGTTTTTCAACGCCGCGCCTAATTCCTGAAGGGATTGGCAGCCTTTCGTTCGTTCAATTTTTGACACGGTTTCAGTAGATACCATCGAATACGCAATGCAGGATTGAAACCTTCCTCCTCTGCCCAAGCGTTGAAAAAACGAATTGTATTCGTTCCCTTCGAAGATTAAAAAGGGCACGTTAAAATCAATCCCTATTTCGATCGCTCGCGTTCCAATAAGTATTGCGTTTTTTGATTGATTTCCATTGGCCCTGATGTCAAAACGCTCCGATTTGGGTAAGAGGCCGTGAATCCGGTACACATTTTCACCCTTATTTTTTGAATCGAGAAATTTCTTTAGTCCTAAATACAATTTTTCAGAAAACATGACGGAATTTACGATAATCAATAACTTAACCGGGAAATGTGCTCGTCCTGCCTCGTACTCTCTTGAATTAATCACGTTCCAGATTAACTCTAGCGTTTTTTTCAGGTCGTCCTCGTCAAATAAAATGTTATTGTGTTCCACGAAATTTAGTTGGGTTGGATGTCGTATTTGAAACAGCTCCCTGTCTTTTTTTAAATCGGAGAAAATGTCCGTTTGAATGTTTTCTACCCATCGTGGATCTGGAAAGCTTTCCCTGAAAACTGAAGCCATTTCAGAAGGCGTGGCACTCAAGAAGCCCATCCAAAAACTAGAATCGATATTCCCGCCAAACATTTGCTTGTGAAAGATTCGAACGATTTGAATGAGATACCCCAATAAAGCACCGCCATAAAGATGGAACTCGTCAACAATCAAGGAATTCAAATTAAAAGCTTCCGGAAATAACCTTCGCGACGAATAATACTTGTGGCAAAATAACAAGAAAATGAAATCAATATTTGATAAAACGATAAAATTCACGTTTAGATTGATGACATTCGTTATCAACGAAAGCAAGATCCTGCCTTTCGAATACTTCCTCTTGCCATTATCGAGGTCTGCAAAATCAGATAATGTTCTCGAATTTATTGGAATTAGAAACAAGAGGTCGTCCTTGCCTGCCCGTACGGTTTTTAAAATCGCCTTGTTAACGTATTCGTCCACGCTTGCTTCGAGGTTGGTGTTGACAGGCATGGAATTTTTAACGCTTTCTGAATCGATGACGAGCGATTTCCAGCCAATTTTCCTTATCAGGTCTTGAAGCGAGGAAAGCTGGTCCAATATCAACGAATTAGTAGGGTAAACTATCAAGCTTCTAATGCTTTCGTAAGAAAACCTCGATTCGTCGTGCAATATTTTTGTTAACCCTGCGAGAGTTTTTCCCGAACCCGTGGGCGTTTGCAAGAAGATATACTTTTTTCGCGATTCTAAAAATTTCTTTTGAAATTCGTGGAGTCTAAGAGTTCCAATGGAAAAATCAGTTCTTTCAATATAGGATGGTTTTATCTCTATAGAATTCACGAATTAAGCACCTTGGTTTAATTACCTCCATAATAGCCTGGTAGGGGTACGACATTAATTGGAATGTCAAAATCCTGGATGGACCCAACGAAATGAGGACCTTTTAAATCGCCTTCAGTTGCGATTTGTGTTGGCGTGCTATATTGCACGTTTAATTTTTCAATTTCGTAATTTTTCCCTATGCAAGAAAATTCAATGGCGTGATCTAACGAGAATTTCGAACTGGAGCGCTTTAGAGCCGTAATTGGAAAATAAACCGCTCGACAAACGCAATGTTTTTTTCCCAAGCGAAAAATCGACGGTCCTTTACTGCCAAATAAGACGCAATAATAGACCATTAACGGCACGAACTTTTCTTGGCTTCCAACGTTAGGAAAATTGTTTGAAGCCTTTTCCATTCCAAATAACAAGGATTCTCCAATGGCGTTGTATTGAAAATTAAGTGCGTGATCCACGAAATTTGCCATACTGTATTGTATCAAGTGGTCGCTTAGCAATGGATTTGATAAGATCTTTTGTTTATGCCGAAAATCTTTAAATTTTAGCGCGGGAGTCGCGACTCGGCGAATATTTCGAAAGTCTTGGTCATACATGGGTTTATCCGTCCCAATCGTTCTTTGGATTTCGTGTACTTCGGGATTTAAAGCGTAATTTAACGCATAATTAACGACGTAATCGGCAACGCTAGTCTTGGTGTTGTAATCAAAATGACTAAAAAATAAAAAATCGTGTGTGTAAAAAATCACGAAATAGATTTCTAACGGCTTTTCTTCGGTCTCAGAATTCATATTAATCAGGGAAGTAGGTAATTATTTTCTCGATTTTTTATTCGGTCACCTTTTCAATCAATGCATCCGCTTGAGCTTGCAAGGAATCGATCAGGGTTTTATTCAATTCAACTTGTTGCATTTCTTCGATTAGCTTGTTGACATCTTCTCCTGAAATAACGGTAATGGAATTCGGGGTCGATGCTTTTTGCTTGTACTTCTTGAAAACACCGTCTAAATGATCTAGAATTTGATTAAAAGTCGCGTTTTCCTCTCCGTTTAGAACGGTATTTAACTCCAATTTTAGTTCTAGCGGCGTCATGATTTCCTCGAATCCCCCAATAATTCCTAGAATCTCGTTTCGGCAATCCCCTTTAATTCTTGTTTCCGCTCCATAGCTCGTACACGAAAGGATGGTCTTCAAGAATAAAATAAATTCTTCGTATGTAACTGATTTTAAAGTAACAATCGATGGAAAAAGAGAGAGCGGCTTAAAGTTGTGCGATATTCCAAGTGCTTGGCCTGTTCTCTGGTCTTGCTCGTCCACGGCGTTAAAAGTCATGATCTCGTTGATATCGTCAAAATTTTGGATCGAATATGCCGAAGAATATTCTACCCTATGCCTGATGTTGTATTTTCCTTTGGTCTTCACAGCACCGAATAAGACACATCGAGGACACTTCATGCACAGGTTTCTTGGTAAGAAGCAATTGATATCGCTAAATGTTCTTAAAATTTCCATGTATTTTCTCGATTCAACCGCTTTTTGCTTGCTTGCTAAAAATAATCCATAAACTTCGCTTTCAGTCGTATTTAGATTAGAAGGTAACTCAACTGTATTTAATTCGCGAGAATCTTCGGTTCTTAAAATCGTATAATCCAATACCTGGCGAATGAGTACTACTTGAATTGTTCTTGCGGTTAGAAATGGAGACAACTGGTCTACAAAATATTTTCCTAATTTCTTCTTAATTATTGATTGGTTGCTCATTTTTTCATTCCTCGTTTTTATTTTTTTTCTTATTGTACGATTTCCAAAATTCGTCTACTAATTCCTTATTTGAAACCTCAAAAGGGCTTGGAACATCTTCCATCTTACTTATATCTGAAACGTCTAAAACGTTCTGAATCTCCTCGAAATCTTCCTTAAACTTTTTCTTCAAGAATTCGCGAAATTTATTGTTAATGAAGTCTCTCTTTCCTTTCACGTCGCTTTTAAACGCCAAGAAAAAGACTTCGTAATCAATACCATCAACGATTTTTAACCAAGGCAGTCCCTCGGTCATGTTTCTCAAATCTTCGAGCAAGCCAATGCTCGTATTTAGAGCTTCAATGGTATCAATGCTCACGTATTCTTGATTGTTCCTGATGACATTTGTTATGTACCCCTTTACCATCCCCCAATCAATCATTTTTGTGGTCCTGATAAGAGTCAATAACTTGCCAATGGCATTCATTAACGAGTATTTCGAGGGTCTCGGGCTTGAAGATTGGATCAAGAGACCCGAATGTACTTCTATTAACGAATCTATAATTTCTGCTCTTTTTTGTTGAACTTCTGGTTTTTTGAGAAGCTGAACTTCGCTTTTATTTTTCATTAAAATTGGCATCTTTTTTATTCACCTAACACGGTTAATACATCATTTATTCTTTTTCTTCTATTTTCATTTTGGAAAAAATAGTTTAATATATATCCTCTTGATTTGTTAAACATTTTTAAGACAAACCCTTGCTCTGAATCGGGATCCATGGATTCTAAGGCAAGTAGTTTCGATATTTTTCGAAAGATTGTCATGCGATTCGAAATAGTAACGATTTCATTAGAACGGTTATTCACGCCCATCGTTGAAAACAATTCTTGACAAATTTTAGCGAATAATCCTGGTTTTGGAATGTCAACAAGCGTTTGAGATTCGGTGAGTTCGACATGATTGAGCGAATTTATCAATTTTATCCTGCTAAAAAATAATTGGCTTAATAAAATCCCGAACCATAATTTTCTAAGATATTTTATTGAAGCAGAATCTTCCTTATTACCTATTTCGTATCGAAAGAAAATTAACACATAATCAGGAGTGCTGTAACTATAAGTGACGGTACTTTTCTGTGGAATGTGAGATAATAACTCGCGATCGTCTACGTGGTTATTAAGGATTGCGTCTACTAATTCCGTCGTATTGTCAACCTTTATTTTTATCGATTTTCCCCATAAATCCAAGAAATCTTCGAAATTGTCAAATTTTTCTTGAATCCACGATTCTAAACCCTTCTTGATCTGTTTTTTTTTATCCTTACTGACGAGGCGGTTTTCGAGCAAGGTATTTTCTGAAACATACGAAAGATTTTCGATTGCTATTTTCTCAATTGCTTTTGCGAGCGTTTTATGGTTTAATATGTTGATCGATTTCATTTTCTCGTTTATAAACACCTCTATTTTGTTCTTCCATTGGTGTTTTACTGCGGGCGTCATGTTAAGTTCTGGATATATTAAAATGTACGAATTTGGGACGTCTCCCATCATGATATTTCTCAACAACGATTCAAACCTACAAGCAGAGCACACTTTTGCGGAATATTTATCCCCAAATCCAACGCCCCCGGGTAGCTTATTGGAAAACGATCGTGGTCCCTTTCCGATCAAACCTTCAAGTGCAGTTTCGTTGGTGGGAAAATTGCAAAATGAACATAAATATTTTTTTTCGCCTTTAGAATCCAACATGTCTTTCATGGTCTTACAAAATTCCTTTTTTTTCGAATTCATGGCAGAAAAATTTGGATAAATGATGTCCGTATCTAAAATGTCAAATATTTCCTCGTCTATCAAGGGCGGCGTCTCGTGTTTTTTAAAAAAGGCAATGGTATTTTCGATCAACCATTCTTGAAATAAATCGTTAAAATCACCTTGTTCAATTAATTGGAAATGATCTTGTTTAGGACGACTTTGAATGTAACTTTTCCATAATTCTACCATCATTTTTATTTTTGGTAAGCGTTTTGCCCCGTTTGAATAACCACTATCTATGAGTGACTCATCAATACCAAATAGCGCACTAATTAATCCCGTGCTGTTAATGCTTGAATCCCATTGCTTGATCTCCTTCAACAACGATCCCCAAAAAACAAGAGGACTTCTCCATCTTTTATATTTCTTTATCAAAACATTTTGGTTAATGTCAAACAATTCAGTTTGTTCTATAAGATACGGACCTAGATTTTCTGATGATCCTTTTGCTTTTTCAATTTCTTTTTGAAAAGCTATAATTTCTTTTTTTAAATCTGATTCCTTGACCGCGTATCCTTCTTCTAATTTTCTTCTAATTAATCCTTCGTTCAATAAACACGGCTCTAATACGGGAGTAGTTGTAACTGAGCCGTAAATTGCATTATAGATATTATCAAAATATTCTGGATTTGCAATAATTTTTTTACATTTTTTTAAAACAATATCTTGAAGATTTGCAAATTGAATTTTTTCTGGATTTTCACTATAATATATTACACCATTAGCAAAACTTAGCAATGGGAAATAATTCGCTTGTTTATGAAGCTCTATCAATGCTTCACTAAGTATAAGTGATAATATTCCTCTGAATTTCGAAATTTCATGGTATGTAAAATGGACATCTTTAATGAATTGTTGTATCATTTGATTTCTATTGATTGTATGAAATACACTACTTATTTTTTTATTTGAAACTAAGGAATCAACAAAATTTACTAAATGCGCAACTCTTTGTGGTCCTTTTAAACCTTGACAATCGTTTAATACTCTACCAAAATTTGGTACTTCGTGATAACATATACCATTTTTTACTAAAAATATTAATTCCTCCCATTCTGAACCATCCTCTTGAAATAAATTAGGAAATGATTTTTTAATTTTCGGTTTTAACATGTCTAATATTTCTTCTACTTGGTTTAAAATAGATTTGTTAACATGGTTATAGGATTCCTTATGGGATGAATTATTATTCACAGCATTTTGAAATTCATCATCAGATTTCCCAATATCTGAAAAAAAACTACTTATAATTGACGCTATTTTTTCAATCTCAGAGATTTTTGCATTAAATGCATCAAGTTTGAAAAATTCAAGGAATATACTTGCTTGATTAATACTATGTATTAATAAACTCTGATCTTTTGTGTGTTGATGATTCCATTTAGCGTACTTATTTTGCCAATCTAGTTTTATTCCAACATCAATTAGGATTTGAATCAGATTTTGATACATAATTGTAGATTATTATTATGAAGTTATATATAAATCTTCTTATCCTAAGCTTTATGGTGTGTGCGTTTTCCTACACACATCCTCAATTTTCTTTATATTTACACACATAGTAAAACGGAAATGGTTTTATGCTATAGTATATAGTTTTGTGACTGATTTTTTCTTCTTCAATAAATCCACAATCTATCATTTTATGCAATTTTCGATATACAGTAGATCTGTCTTTTGAGATATTGAATTCTTCTTTTAAATGATGCATTATTTTTTTAATTGAAATTCTTTCCTCTGGATTTTTAAAACATAATAATATTTTAAATTCAAAATTGCTTAAATTTAAAGATACTTGTTCCAATGGAATTTTTAATATTTTATCACTATTTTCTAATTTAATAAAAGCTTCTGTTATGGGAAAAAATAGACTGGCAGTATATGTTGCTAATACAATATTTTTCATCCCTCCAGAAATATTAAGAAAAACAGGCATATTTTCACCTATTTTATAAATTTCATTCATTTTTTCAATTAATACTAAAACGGATTTCCAATAGGGATCAATTGGGATAAATAAAAATTGATGGATGATTTCTATCTTAATTGATCGAAATTTTTGTAAATAATGATTGATACTTCTTATTTGGGGATATTCAGATTCAATTGGATTAGGAAGAATGATATAAAGATAAATTTGATTGAAATCGACCTTTTTTGAGATTAAATCGAAAATTACTTCTGATATAATCAATTCAGGAGAAAACCCTAAAGTCGCAATTAAAACTATTTTTTTTTTCATAAAATATTATAATTTCTCCTTTAATTTATCTAATATTTAATCTGAATAAATAAATTAACCTAAAATAAATAAGAAAGTGTAAAAAATTCCGTTTTATCAAAAATTTTATTTTTTGTTTTTAAATTTTCTATTAGTAAATTAGTATTCTTAAATTATTATGAGAAAAGAATGCGAAGGATTTATTAATTTGACCATGTTCTATGTAAATCTCTTGAGATTCACATTCTCTTACAAATTCTAGTAAAGAATCACTATCAGGATGATCGCTTAGTGATAAATAATAATCTACTGGAAATGCTTTTCGAAATGACGCATCAATTACCTTTCCAGAAAATATTGCGGTTTGCGCTCCATTCGAAATTAACTGTTCATAGGGCTTTTTAAACATTGTATATGGTGGTGCCAACAGAAGATAATCGTTTCTTCTTATTAATTCTCTCTTATCGTGATCGCCATAGGGTTCCCATTCGGGAAATAAAATACCGTTTCCCTCTAAAATTTTGACGACACTTGCGATGGTCTTATCAAGGAGAATCAATTTATCAGGAGCCTCAATCGCTTGTAATAGAACCTGGCTTTTTCCAAAAGCGTATCCCAAAAGCATCAATGGCGTTCCCTTGAGAAATTGATCGCTAATTAATGCGTTTATTTGGTGTAAGCTCTCTCTAAAAAGCGGAAATCGATAGCGTGGAGCACCAAAAGTGCATTCAGTTACGAGAATATCGCAATGGCGGGGTTTTAATCCCTTGATGATGCCCCTATTCTTTGGCAAGATTCGATCTTCAGTCATAAAATCGCTCGTATAAAAAATCGACTCGGAACCTTCGATGAAAAGGCTTAGAGAACCGTAAGCATGTCCGTTTTCCATGATCGTTATATCAACGCCATTAATGCTTATCTTTTGACGTCCTGACGAATTGTTACCTAAAATCCATAATTCTTCTGGGATCGAAAAACGGCCATGGGTCCTCAGTTCGGCAACTTCTTTCGTTATTTTTGATATGATAAATCTTGGAAGGGACGCTCCCTTTTGATGCAACTTGTCTAAATTTCTAGGGAGAGATGGAACGTGGTCCATGTGAGCGTGTGAGACGAATATAATGTCCGCGTGTGGATTCCAAGAATCGACTGCTATTAAAACACAATCGATGTGAATGTATTTTCCAAATCGCTGGTCTTTACCAATATCGATGGAACTCCTTTTTATTTTATGCGATTTCGATAATTGTTTCATTTCTTCGCAAAAACTTGCCAGATCGCTAAACACGTCAATGTTATAGTCATTACTTTCTCTCGTCTTGCATCAGACCTCGCTTTTTTAAATTCAGCCGAAGCAATATTTTCGGCACTCGCAATCCACGCACTTTCCCTTATCTTCGGTCGGGAGCGGGATCGCCTCGGATTTCAATAATTTCTGAATTTTCCTCACGACCTCAATGCAGTCCATCTTGTCGTCAATAGCGAGCTCGTAATCCACGACTTGCTGGTCCTTGATGTAATATATCCGCGCTTTAGTAACGGCGAAGTCGAAGTTCTTTTCTATCAAGATCGCTTGAGCGACCACTTGCAATTTATGCGAGAAATTCAAGCCGTTTGGAGGCACGTTTCCAGACTTGATTTCGACGGGAAAGGCCGCGTTTCCGTCGTACTCGAAGTAATCTATCAGGCCTAACAAGCCCAAATCGGCGTCCGTCAGGAACACGTTGTAATATTTTTGAGAATATTCCTCGCTCGTCGAGTTTTTCATCTTTTGGAGTTCCTCGTGCTTTTTCTGACCGTACTCCATTTTATAAGTCTTTAACATTGGCGCCCTGAGCACGTGCCGAAAATACAGGATTCGATGGCAATAGGCGTATTGCCGCACGTCTTCCGTGCCAACCAGTGGTTGGTCGTATAAATTAAGTCCCGGATACAACGCTCGCAACTCTTGAAATTGATACCTGTTCAATTGGTATTCTTTTAACGGACGCTCGTTTCCTTGGGCCATGTTAATATTCACTTCGGGTAGATTTTCCATTTTCTTTTTGTTCATTTCGTTTTATTTATGACGGGAATCTTTCACATCGACAAGAGGTCTTCGACTATCTTGTATCCTTCGCCAAATTTCGACTTGATCGTTACGACATTCGCGTGGCATTGCTTGCAAACGGGAATGATCCGCACGTCTCCTGGCACCTTCTTGAGCAATTTTTCCAGCTTGAGGGCTACTTCTTCTGCCAAGTTTTTCGTGAGTTCTCCGAAGAAAACCGAAAAATTAAGCCGGACGAGGTTGTACGATAGTAAAATGTTTGAGATTTTCGTCCTCATGGGATCGAATTCAACGGGAATGTCGTATATTACCAAGAATTTCGTTTTATTATCACCTCGATTTGCCTTACCAATTCATTTTAAACGGTTGATATTCGGAGGTCGCTCCAATAAGAAAGTTCGCCACTTTTCTCGCTTGCTTGACCATTGTTTTCTTGTAATTAATCCTTACTTGACCCTTGGTCGTTTCATTCTCCGTGGGAACTTCGGCTTGGTTTCCAAACAGCTCTTGAGAAGTGTCGCCTCCCATTATTTCCTTGCGAAGTTCCTTGTAAAATACTTTTCTGGGATCGTCCTTTAATTGATAGCCGCGAAACGTCTTTTGAAAATCATCTTTCTTGATAACGCCTTTCTGAAGCAACCTAACCACGAACCTATCTACGATGGGTTGCCTGAACTCTTCGAGCAAGTCGAGAGCGAGCGAAGGTTTTCCCGACCTGTCGCTATGTAGGAAGCCTCCGTAAAGTTCCAGTCCTGCCGCAGCAATGGCGGTCGTCACGTGTCCTTGAAGTAACGTGTATCCAAGCGAAAGCAACGAGTTCACGGGGTCTTGAGGGGGACGGCGCGTGCGTTCGAAGGTCCTGATATCTTTTGGCAGCGCAATTCCGTAATTCGTGAAATATATCGCAGCCGCTTTCCCCTCGATACCCATGAGTTCCATTCGGACATTCGCAATTCGCTCTCCTTTAGCCTTCGTCTTGGAGAACTTGAGCAAGGCGTCGATCATCGCGCCAAGCTTTCGGGCCGCCGCTCTTAAAGTAGCCGATTTGCCTGGTTTCGCTTTTTTTCGGTTTTTAGCCAAGTAGAGCAGCAACCTCCTCTTGTTTTCGATCGTGGAATACACGAATCTTATCGCCATGTGAAGCCCTCGCCAGTCGTCGTACGCCAGGGTTTGCTGGCGCCTCGTGAACACGGTGCCCACGCTGGCAAACGGCGTGAAAAGTCCAAACGGCTTTCCGAACGAGGTATAGACGATGTTTACGGCGTTCGAAGCCAAGGCGTATAAGGCTTGAGACGTGACTTGCACGCTTTTATCAACGATGATACTCTCGATTTCCCTGAGGGGAATCTCCACGGAAGGAGCGTTAAAAACGTCAAGCTTGATGAGTTCCTGCTTTTTACTTATTCTCGTACCAGGCGTTTCCAATATCACGTCCATTTTTCATTGTTCACCTCGCATTTTCTCAATAAAATTGCCTCCCAATCAATTCTTTCATGTTCAAGACAACCGGAGCTTCCCTAAAGCGGGTTTTCACGACGAGAAACGATCCCGCAGCCCATAAAACCTTTTGTATTTCCAAGACTTCGGTGCTTTCTTCCAGCTTCAAGACTTCAAATAGATTCAGGAGGCCAAATCGTTCAAGATATTCAAGATACGACTCGTCTGCACGATTTGCACGATTTGCACGATTTGAAAGATTCGCAAGATCCTTGTCGATTAAAATCCGAATAATTTCAAGAACATCTGGCGAACTCGAATTTTTTCTCGAACTAATAGATTCCATCGCATTAAATCCGTCTTGAAGCGCCGTTTCCAATGTAATCTTGATTTCCTTATCGATGGGGGGAAAGTAATTAATGGTTTCTATTAATTCAATGTCGTCGAACTCAAGTCGTTGAACGAGCTTCTGAACCATGGTTCTTAACGGTCTTGACATCGCCGTTATTCGAGCTCTCAAGAAAGAAGAAACCTCTCGATTGACACGGTAATTTAGATAGGCGTGAAATAACCAATAGTGAAACGCTCGATGGATCCAAGCTTCGCTTGCCCGTAATTGCGAGTCAAGGAGCAGGGTAATTTGAGCGCGATTCCTGCCTGTTTCGTCATCGTCGTAAAATGTTGTTGATAATGCTTCTTGAATTTGTGGAACGATTCTTCGTAATTCTTCCAGGTTTAAAATGCGCTGACGATAACCAAGAATCACCCCAAAAAGACCCCCTACTTGTATCATCCGATATTTTATAGTGTCCCGCAAGCCAACAAGAATCACGACATGGTCGCCGTCCATTGAAATTAAACCAATAGCGTGGTTCTTCAGGCAAGGGTTCGTTACTTCTCCATTGGCTGGAAAACCACAGCTCGGACGGAGAAAATCCTCGCACGGTTCTTTTTCCACATCATTTTGGATTTCGCCTTGATGTTCAAGTTCTTTTTGAAATTTGGAGCCCTGAACGGCAATTATTTTTCTTTTTACGCTTTCCTGACATTTAAAATAATCGTAATAAAGCCTGGAATGACATTCTTCGCACAGTGCCAACGGAACTCGGTTGTTATCAAAAATATCGTTTCCATCGATTCTTGTTTCGCACGAACCACAATATTTTTCGGGAGAAAAACACGCTTGAATCGTGCCATAAAACAATCCCAGTTGAGAGGTATCTTCGCGAGCAGTTGCGTCCACGTGAGGAAAAAATCGGCCTATAAAAGGTTTATAGACCATTCGCTTTATAAGGTGTCCTGGATGATTTAATTTTAAAGCAGATTCCGCAAATTGGGACATTTTATCGCCCTTAAGTACTTCAGATCCCTGAACAAGATCGCCTTCCCTTGATTTAATCGAATTTAACATCGTTTTACCCCCACACCGGTTTTTTCACGTCAATTTACACGCTAATTATCGACCACGGAAAGGATTTGTCCTTTAAAAGAAACATCAACTCCCCATTTTTCGATATTTTTAGCCGTCTCACGTCTCTTTTATCTTCTGGTTGATGCATCGAACGTAATTGCTCACGCAAGACATGGCAGCATTACTTCGAATCCCTATCAATCCTACAAGATTAGTTAGACCCACTTCTTTTTTAAATTCCTGCAAGTTAACAACCTTAACAACTCGGGACGATTTGATTTTTTTTACCGAAATGACAAGAAAGTCGAGCCCTTGCGTTTTGCATGAGAAATTATCTTCGCATGACGGTCGAAAATCGTATTTAAATCTTATATATCGGTTCGAGCTTGACAGGGTAAAATTTCATTGATAAGAAAATACGAAAGCGAGCTTTGGTTTTCGCTTGAGATCGTCCTCTTTTGGAGCGCCTAAGCTCGACTTGATGCATCGATCTTTGTTAAAATTCTTTATTCACCGGGTAATAATAAAGCAGTTAAAAAATCGTAAATCCTCATGTCTCCGAGCAGATACTCAGTTATGTCAAGGTAAACCTCATCCAACTCGTCTTCAGCAGAATTTTCCTCGCACTCGTTTTCTTCGAGTACCTTTTTAAATATAGACGATACCTTGTAATGCTCGAAACGAGAAAAATTGGGCAATGCTCCATGAAAGGCTTTTTTAAGAGCGATAATAGTTTTCGCTTCGTCCGAAGCACGTTATTTCAGGCATTAAATGGGTAGAATATCGCACGAGGATTGAAAAAGACAAGATTCCAAAGTTAGGAAAAAAGTCTTGTTAAGTGGTAAAAAATTAAATAATACCTCGTCTATTCTTATATTATTATTATATAAGAGTGGAAAAGTATAAAGCTTCAGAAAGAAGATTGAAATTGCTTAACTATTTCTCTCCCAAAAATATTTGGTGAAATGTGGAAAAGTATAAAGCTTCAGAAAGAAGATTGAAATATCCCTCGCTATTTAAGCTCGCACGCATCATTTTCTAAAGGTGGAAAAGTATAAAGCTTCAGAAAGAAGATTGAAATGAAAAATCGATACCAATAACTTTTAGGAGCGGCATTGTGGAAAAGTATAAAGCTTCAGAAAGAAGATTGAAATCTTGACGCAGTAGGCGTTCGTGATGTTGATGTTGAGGTAGTGGAAAAGTATAAAGCTTCAGAAAGAAGATTGAAATCCTGCCGAGGCTCTTGAGTTCCAGCTTGTCAGTGAAGTGGAAAAGTATAAAGCTTCAGAAAGAAGATTGAAATCCTCTGGAATCTCCTCTGTCGCTTCGTCAAAGAGCTCGTGGAAAAGTATAAAGCTTCAGAAAGAAGATTGAAATGAAAGAACCTTTCCAAATTACCTCATTTCTCTCATCCAGTGGAAAAGTATAAAGCTTCAGAAAGAAGATTGAAATCAAAAATTTCTTAAAATATTGTCATTATCAAATTCGTGGTGGAAAAGTATAAAGCTTCAGAAAGAAGATTGAAATAACTGGACATGGAACAATTCTTCCTGATAGGTGACGAGTGGAAAAGTATAAAGCTTCAGAAAGAAGATTGAAATGCAACTGCAAACAAGGAACCAAAACCAAATTGGCTATGTGGAAAAGTATAAAGCTTCAGAAAGAAGATTGAAATTTTGGTACGATAAACAGAAAATCTTGATCGCCCCATGTGGAAAAGTATAAAGCTTCAGAAAGAAGATTGAAATAGCGCATCTACTAATTTACTCACGGGAATCTTAATTATGTGGAAAAGTATAAAGCTTCAGAAAGAAGATTGAAATCTGATCCCATGACACCTTGAACTTCTCCAAGCATTATGTGGAAAAGTATAAAGCTTCAGAAAGAAGATTGAAATAAATGCGAACAAGACATGATATTCATGGGATTAATACCAGTGGAAAAGTATAAAGCTTCAGAAAGAAGATTGAAATAAACCCAAGAATTGTAGCTCTTCTTTTCTTGACTTCCAGAGGTGGAAAAGTATAAAGCTTCAGAAAGAAGATTGAAATATAAAATAGGGGATGCCGTCTATAAGAGCGCTGCGGGAGTGGAAAAGTATAAAGCTTCAGAAAGAAGATTGAAATAAAGGAAATACAGACTTACAAAAAAAAGATCAATTGATGGTGGAAAAGTATAAAGCTTCAGAAAGAAGATTGAAATGGTGAAAAAGCTTGCGATCAAGCGCAAGCCAGGACCGGTGGAAAAGTATAAAGCTTCAGAAAGAAGATTGAAATGAAATTGAAGAAGATGTGCGAAAAGGAAAGGGAATGAAAGTGGAAAAGTATAAAGCTTCAGAAAGAAGATTGAAATAGTGGGATTTCATTTACGAGAACCTCATGGGCGAGAGTGGAAAAGTATAAAGCTTCAGAAAGAAGATTGAAATTCCTCTAATTCTAGCGAAATATTGTCAAATTTTTTATCAAGTGGAAAAGTATAAAGCTTCAGAAAGAAGATTGAAATTGATTTTGACAAAAAGTTTTGAATATCTTTCGTTAATCCATGTGGAAAAGTATAAAGCTTCAGAAAGAAGATTGAAATCCTAAAACCCCAAACGTGCAACCGTTAAACATTGAGTGGAAAAGTATAAAGCTTCAGAAAGAAGATTGAAATTATAACCCCCTTTACCAATGGACGGATACGCAATGGAGTGGAAAAGTATAAAGCTTCAGAAAGAAGATTGAAATGAATCGTTTATGATGTGAGTTCCAAACCTATAATCGATCGTGGAAAAGTATAAAGCTTCAGAAAGAAGATTGAAATATATCGAATTTAACAAATCTTGAACGGAAATTCCGATTTGTGGAAAAGTATAAAGCTTCAGAAAGAAGATTGAAATTATTAAAGTTTCTTCCCGTAATGCCCGCTTTTAAACTAGTGGAAAAGTATAAAGCTTCAGAAAGAAGATTGAAATGATCCAGATTTAGCAATTTTAATAAATTTCCATTTTCCAGTGGAAAAGTATAAAGCTTCAGAAAGAAGATTGAAATCCTTCCTTAAACTCGCGTAAAGTAGGGTATTTCTTGGTGGAAAAGTATAAAGCTTCAGAAAGAAGATTGAAATTTACGGCACGATGTACGAGCATTCGGGAAGGCTCGCTCGTGGAAAAGTATAAAGCTTCAGAAAGAAGATTGAAATTTTTTATGTAGTTATATTTTCTCATTTTTTTTTACCACGTGGAAAAGTATAAAGCTTCAGAAAGAAGATTGAAATAATATGCTTTAGGAATTTTTGCCTTGTTTTTTATGGTGGAAAAGTATAAAGCTTCAGAAAGAAGATTGAAATAATCGAGAAACATTCATCCCAAATTTATGATCGTCTAAGTGGAAAAGTATAAAGCTTCAGAAAGAAGATTGAAATCCGATTGCGCCCGCAAAACCAGAATATTGTTTGGACGGTGGAAAAGTATAAAGCTTCAGAAAGAAGATTGAAATGAGAGTAATTTATAGAATCCAGGTGTCGCCCGAATTGTGGAAAAGTATAAAGCTTCAGAAAGAAGATTGAAATTCCAGTGCGTTCGTCTTGTAGAGCGTGCCCTCGCGCTTGTGGAAAAGTATAAAGCTTCAGAAAGAAGATTGAAATCAAACAAAAGGAGGAATTAATCCTCCACTAATTTCTTTGTGGAAAAGTATAAAGCTTCAGAAAGAAGATTGAAATATACGCAATCACAGAATTCTGGGAGGGCATGAAATAATGCGTGGAAAAGTATAAAGCTTCAGAAAGAAGATTGAAATACACAATACCTTGTGCTTGGACGGTTATCGAGACAACGTGGAAAAGTATAAAGCTTCAGAAAGAAGATTGAAATTTAGCTGGAATATCTGTACCTTGAACCTCATCGTGAGTGGAAAAGTATAAAGCTTCAGAAAGAAGATTGAAATTTAGCATCCTCTCGATAGTCTCGTCCCACGCGGGAACGGTGGAAAAGTATAAAGCTTCAGAAAGAAGATTGAAATCAACGTAATTAAAAGGGAGGTTTAGAACTGCCCGAATGTGGAAAAGTATAAAGCTTCAGAAAGAAGATTGAAATCTTTTAGCGGTTTGGCGTTAGAGGACTCGGACATCGATGTGGAAAAGTATAAAGCTTCAGAAAGAAGATTGAAATACGATACCCATCGTATCGAGGGGTAAAAATAAAGTTTAGGTGGAAAAGTATAAAGCTTCAGAAAGAAGATTGAAATTTTATGGTTTTCCCTTCCTTATTTACTCGGTCATCGTTTGTGGAAAAGTATAAAGCTTCAGAAAGAAGATTGAAATATACTACTTTCGAAGTCCAAGATTATATACATATTGAAGTGGAAAAGTATAAAGCTTCAGAAAGAAGATTGAAATCGATCCTGTTCGTGTGTATTGGCATCCAATTAGATTTGTGGAAAAGTATAAAGCTTCAGAAAGAAGATTGAAATCTCAAAATACGGGTTGCCGTCGTACATGCCACTCACTCGTGGAAAAGTATAAAGCTTCAGAAAGAAGATTGAAATAACAATATCATTAGATATTACACGGGTTATACTACTAGTGGAAAAGTATAAAGCTTCAGAAAGAAGATTGAAATAACCGCATACGTGGCTTGTGCGATCGTTGGTCTAGCGTGTGGAAAAGTATAAAGCTTCAGAAAGAAGATTGAAATTTTAACAATATCCATCCATACGTAAAATTATCCATTTGTGGAAAAGTATAAAGCTTCAGAAAGAAGATTGAAATGAATGTACGAATGAAAAAACCTGATAAAGTTATCGTACGTGGAAAAGTATAAAGCTTCAGAAAGAAGATTGAAATATCACATAAAATTGTTTTTTAATAAATATCATGATTAAGTGGAAAAGTATAAAGCTTCAGAAAGAAGATTAAAAATCGAAAGGAAAAAGGATGTATGGCTTTTTCAGAAATGTGAAGGGGAAAATGTCAAGATTATGTATTTATCATTTTTTGAAGAATGAGGGGCATAGAAATGATATCGAAATAATTATGTTCGATGCAATATTTCATCAAACCACCATTATTTCTTGGATTTTCCAAATATTTTCTATAATATTTTCCTATAACACTTCCATTAATGTCTCCTTTCCTATATATTTTTAATAATTTTTGCTCGACATTTGTCAATGAAAATCGATTAATCTCGTTTTTAAACAAGCGTCGACAATTATGATACAAATCCACATGATGGAACAGAAGTGAATTGGCTAGAAATGAACACTCATTGTAATCACTTATGGGATCTTCATCAAAATAATACCTAAAGCGATTTTTAATAAATGGAATGTCGAAACTTTTACCATTATAACTAATAAGACACTTGAAATTAGGAAAAATTTTACTACGCAAATATTCGCAAATCGAGATTTCCTCCTCAAATTCCCTAGCGAAACAAACTCGCACATCAAAATTGGATTGGTTAAAAAATCCAATCCCAACCATGATAATTGGTTGAAAATATAATCCCAATGTTTCGATGTCAATGAATAATAAGTCTTTTTTTTGGAAACAAAAAAGTAAATCTAAGTCGTAGATATTATCGTGCTTTAAAAGCTTTTCAAAGTCCTTATTTTCTATTTGATTTAAAATCTCGTTAGCAGGACTTTGGAATCCTAAATGATATTTTAAATCTTTAATGGTGTTAATACCCTTATTTCTTAAGGATTTTTCTGTTTTATTCCCAATATTAGAGATTGTCTCAAGCTTATAAAGCAAATTTTTTCTGGTTTGCTTTAATTGCAAATTATCATCAATTTTTTTTTGCCATCTAAATTGTAAAAACGATCCCATTTGATTTTGGAGGATTTTATTGTTGGGATAAATTTCTTCAATTTTTTTTCCCCGATATTTTTCGAGAAAATAAGAAATATTAATATCGTCATTTGGAACCTCGGTCATTTGGTCTTCTCCTAAAGGTGAACATTTGTTCAATCCTTTAGATATAAATCACATTGAATAAATTTAA
>JAFGGO010000047.1 GCA_016930515.1 Promethearchaeota archaeon
AGAAATGATACATGGATTTTTAGTAAAAATTCAAATTTAATAACTAAATATAAGTATCGAGGTTCCCAATGTACTTCCAAAATATATTTAGATTTTTTTGATATTAACTATTTATTTTTTGAATGTGGCATGGATACATATGGTTTATATTTCATACTTTATTCTCGTAAAATAAAAAACATTTTTATTGGTAGTCATGTTGATTGTAGAGCATTAGGAATAATAATAGCGAAGTTCTTAAATAAACCATTAATTTATAAAAAATCCAAAAAGGAAATGGAAAAAATAATTTAAACTACATTAAATTTTTTAACTAAATCGTATATTTTCAGCCATTTTATAACACGCATTTTATTATTATTTAAAAAGGAAAAAAAATAAAAAATTTATTTGATAAGCGAATTAGCATCTTTTAAATATTTTTCAGCGTCAGAAACGATAGTATCCATGATATGAGGTACCGTTTCGATTGAATCTATAATTCCAATGCTTTGACCTAAGAGTACAGCACCGTTATCTATATCTCCTCCGTAAGTCATCTCGTAGTGCTTTGAATCTTCAATGAGCATCTCAGCTGTCATCGCTTGCTCTTCGGCGATCTTTTCTTCTTTATTTTCAACCAAGCCGTGATTTAGGGCATAAGTGTTTTTCCATAATCTTATTGGTCCTAAAAATCCAGTTACTAAGATTGTATCCTCGGCCTTGGCGGGTGGAACAATATCCTTGTATTTTGGGTGGAATTCACTTTCTTTAGTAGCAATAAATCTAGATCCCATTGCGATGGCTCCAGCACCCATAGTGAGCGCTGCTGCCAAACCTCGACCTGTTGCAAATCCTCCACATAAAATTAACGGAATGTCGGGATACTTGTCTTTTACTTGTTGGGCTAGAACGAGAGTGCTAACCTTTTCGTAGGATTGATGCCCTCCCCCTTCCGTTCCAGTTACAACCAAACCGTCACAACCCGCTTGAACACACTTATCCGCAAGCCAAAGGGCGGGTGCTACATGAAAATGTTTAATCCCAGATCCGCTTTCCTTTAGTTTTTGAAACGCCTTGCTTTGTTGGATCATTTTAGGGCTTCCTGCGCTCGTAATGATGTACTTGCATTGTTCCTTTATTTTTGGATTATCCATGATAAATTTTGGAATTTTTCGGCATAATGTGGGTGCATCGGGTTGCATTCGAGCAGTTCGAATGTTAAACCCAAATGGTTTATCCGTATGCTCAACTACTCGCTCCATATTTAATTTCAACTCGTCAATGCTACTCTTACCCAATAAATTCGTATGAGACAAGACGCCGAGTCCACCAGCGTTTGATATTGCAATAGACAGCTCAGTTGTGTAAAATGGACCCATTGGTGCTCCAACTATGGGCTTTTCGATCCCTAACATCTCCGTGATGTCTGTTTTAATAACCATTTAAAATCCACTCATTTTTTAATCTCTTTGTTATATAGTACTTTTTTATGATTTCTTATTATAAAATCAATACCAATTAACTATTAACTCTTTTTTATTATTAAAGGTGCAGTATAAATTTTTAATAAATCTTTAAAGCAGGTAGATAATTTTAATAAATGTATAGAATTAAGCGTAATGCAATGAAAATACTGTTGCTTTGGTAATTTGATCGTCTATAATCGAGATGTACCTGAATCCTGGGGGTTTGATCTTATAATGCAATGATAAAGGCCCCATTGCTTGTGTTTGAAAAACGAAAGGCTTGTTAACATCAAACCAAGCGCTAAGTTCTTGCATGTTTTTAAAATTATTAAGGATTTCTCTATAATTATTGGCGTAAATCTCGCAAGGTACATCCACGTAAATCGGAGCAATGTAAAACTTAAGGTTCGTGGAGCTTGCTTCTTCTTTCTTGACTTCCTTGAGCCTGAATTCTTTTAAAGAATGGGCATGTCCGCAGAGTATTAAATCTACTTTTCTTTGTACTTCTCTGTCCGAACCAGTGCATATTTTTAAAAAGTTTTTCCAATTGTACATTATTGTTTGGTATTTGAGGTTAATTTGAGTTTCAAGCCGCCCGCTTCCAGTATATTTCTTTAGATTATCCTCGTAAAGGTCGGACCATTCCAAATTCCGGTCCAAATTCATGAGTTTCTTAAACTTACGTTTTTTAAAATAAGTCAAATGGGGGGATATGGGGGGGGAATGCATAGCAATAACGATCTTCTCGTCTCCGCATAGTTTAATATAATTTCTCAGGAGATCTATTTGATCGTCTTTCAGTCCTTTCGTACTAGGGCTTCCACGGAGCAGATCGTGCAAGTTTGCGATCGAATCTTGACCCGTATCTAGGAAGATAAAATCGTATTTATTTCCGATTTTTATCATGTAATTGAGATTGGGATTAAAGTATCTGAAGTAATACCTCAAAAATTTGTCCCGAGAATACAGGGCTTTTGGATAGTTAAAGAACTTGATGTCCGTGTAATGTCGTACGTCCTTTTTCGTCATTCCAAATACTTGCCTCGTGCCACCCATCCTGACGCTGTAATGACCTTTTCGGTAATCGTGATTTCCAACCGTAGTGAAAATGGGTGCCAAGATTTCCTTCTTGTTCGTATATTCATCATCAGACAAAAAGGGTGGCTTGTTCTGTCCCTTATTTCGTCCAAGCAACAAGTCAAGAAACACGAAAAAGTTATTTTTATATTGATAGTTTCCCCGTGCGATCTGTATGAAATCGATGAGGTCTCCCGTCATGAGAACAAAATCAAGAATTTTTGCCCTTACTTGTCTATTCACGAGTTCTATTAGCATTCGAAGGGTATAATTGAAATTAAACTTGGCAAGGCGAAGTTCCTCTAATTTATCCTCTTGAACTCCTTCCTTGAACGCAAAATTTCTCTCGAGGAACATTTTTTCGGATTCTGAGAGCTTTCGATGTCGCTTGATTTTTTGAAAGAGCCGATCTTTAAGGAATTTCGAAATAAAATCGTTCCTACGAGCCACGTGAAAGTCAGTCGAGTGAATAAAGTTGAAATCTTTCCAATTTTTATCGAAAAAAGCGACAGCGTGGTAATTGACCTTATCTAAGCTCAAATTAGGTATGTCATATACTAAATCACAAAGTAAACAACTATTATCCATTTTGTTAAAAATTTCGAGTAGTTCGTGTTTTCCCTTGATTTTAAACACGATCTCATACAATTTTGTTCTTCTTCCAAAAGCGTTTTTTGATTTCGAAAGGGACTTGTAAACGTCCCAAGCGAGGCAATTTTCAACGCTTAATGCTTCTGGCTCTTTAATATCCATCCGATCCAACCCTTCAATTTCAACCGCTTGGAGTTCGTATCGTTTTCCTCTTCTTGCGGCAAAATTCCCCTCTTCCTTAAGGATTGGTTGAATAAATGTGTTTGCATAAAAGTATTGCAATATTTCTTGAATGTGTTGACCAGGAATCGCCAATACGTGAGCAGTAAAGACGAGTTTTTTAATAAAATGCCCCTCACTATCGAGAAAATCCCGAAAATTAATAAAGGCAGGTTGACCAATATTGGGAGATATTATGATGGGATATTTTCCCCTTCTTAAGTTCAGACTCGACATTAAAAGAAATATTTCATTTACTATTTTATAATCGTATGTGAATTTAAAATTGCGTTTAATAATTCTTTTTTGGTTGGAAAAATTAAATTTCGATTATTATTCTTGTTAAAAAAACCATTTAGATTTTGTTTGAGTAACTTTTCATTGTTATTTATTGCAATATTTATATTAAAAGGAATCCTACCAAGTAAATAACACTTAAATTACTTTAAAAAATCCTAAAAGTGTTCTAAAAATGAAAAAAAACAACACAATAAAAATATCGATATTAACCTTTTTGGGGTTATTTCTGATCGGAATGTTATTTTGCGTTCCTTTTGGATTGGCGATAGTAAAATCTGGCACGGATCCAGAAAACGATGTTATGAAGATGTGTCCCACAGAGGATTATACGGGTGTAATTAGAAGTGGAACAGTAAGCACTCACGACGATATTGACATCGTTTCGTACGACATCGATAATGCCTCCGTAACGCTCACGGTTGCTGGAAATCCAGACACTGGCATAGATCACCCGGGCATACAACTAGCCATAGCTTGGGGGAATAAATTAGATTTTCTCACCTATATAATGACGAATGGAACATCAGGTGTCACTTTTCCATTTTACGAGATAATAGCCGAACATTATGGTGCAGGACGGGGCGTGTTTTTGATCAAGCACATGGAGGATTACGAGGAAGATAAATATTGGGACGGAACAGGATTTACTGCCACGGACCAATTATCCGCTGCGAGCGTAGGGACTATAACATCTACGGGGATAAACGCAACCATTCCCGCAGCAGTGATGACGATACTTGACGAACTCACCGAAATCGTCGGTATAGGTAGGGATATGGTACCAGACACAGATTTATGCTCTTATATGGATCTAGCAACCATCAAGACTAGTGTCACTGATGGCGGTTTCATACCTGGTTTCGACTTATTCGTAGTGGTCGGGATAGTTGGATTCCTATCTGTGATTCTCATAACGATAAAATCTCGCAAAAGGTAAAAATAAGAGAATAATTACATAAAATTCTCATCTTTTTTTTCTTATTTAAACGCAATTTTTACGAATTGATGGTTTAAATGACATTTTAATAAGTAAAATATATATGATATTTTGAATTTAGGAGTTCTAAAGCACTTGAACGCATCTCGTGAAAACCCGAGATCGCTAGATGTATCATTGGGAAGAAACCAATGCTCAATATCCGGCAAAAATTATACGCCATCAAGAGTTGCAGGTATACGCAAGCAATGAATACGCCATAATATTTTACCCAACGAGAAAAACTCTCCAGACGATTGAAACACGCAAGAAAGAGCAGAAACGGCCCCCACAGGCATAAGGAATAAAAATAAAAATTATAACCACTATTCCATTGGTATAATCTCGCGTCAATAAAAAGCTTGATTAAGTCCCAAGAACCGTAAGGATTCCCTTGATATATTAAATCCCAATTAACATATTGTGTAATAGAGGCTGGCCTTATCGCTATTCTCAGCATTACAAAAAGGAGGAGCGATGGAATAATATATTTCAACAATGAACAAAATGGTTTTACCAACACCTTTAGCCTTTTTTTAGTTCTCTTTGGTGCTTTATCGTTTAGCAACTCGTAAATTATAAATATAGGAATTGTAAATAAAACCACTTCCTTGGCAAGGACACCAAAAACAAGTAAAAGGCAATAAGCGAATTTATGATGCTTTAGAATGCAATAAAAACAACACATTACGAATAAATAGCCAACGCCATCAACGACGTAATTCAGATAAAAAATGAGGTGTATAAATTTGTATTCGTATATACACGGAGGGCAGATTGATATTGGAAAATTTAGTGAACAAAACAGAAACAGTCCAATTGAAGATTCAAGGGTATCAAATTCGATTTTTAAGGTGTAAAACAACAAGATACCAGCTATATAACTAGACGTGAAATTGATTATGGCAAAACTTGTTGAACTGTCGAACGGAATGATCCACGCCAAAAATGGCACCAATGGACGATAGCAAAATGGAGCGATTATCTCATTCCTGAAAATTATTGAGGGATCTTTAGCCATCATCTCGTAAAAGTCCCAATCCCACAGGAATGTGGAATGTAACTTGTAAATTGGTATAATCGCTCTTGCAATAACCAGGTAAACTAAAAACGCTAGAAAGAGAACAATTTCAAACTTATTATCATATATGTTAATCTTGAAGCGTTTCTTATTTTGTTCTTCCAAGTTTAAAATATATTCTTGGAGTTATAAAAATTTTATTTTTAATACTAGATTTATCTCTAATTTAATATTACAAAATGAACCATCTAAATATCCATTGCAT
>JAFGGO010000048.1 GCA_016930515.1 Promethearchaeota archaeon
GAATATGTCTCTTTCGGCGTCGTTAAAATCGAACCTGGCCTCGTTTTCGGCCAGTTCGATCTCGAGTTCTTGCAACTTGGTAAGTCCTTTTTTCACGTTCGCCCAGATTTTCTCTTGGCCTCGCTTGACGGCGTGTTGGAGCCGAAGGTACCCCGAACAGAGCTTGTACTTCTTTCCGTACAATTTAGGGTTGTAGTTCACGACGATCGGGTGCAACAGCCCGATCTTGTCCACGGATTCCTCGAGCTTGGAGGGGTTCTTTCCCGTGAACGTTCGAATCCTCTTCTTGTCTTCTTCTTCGACGACGATGTCGGCAATGGCGATCAAGCCGAACTCCAAGTCCTCGTACATCACGATTTTCGAACCGTTTTATTTTGTTTTTAATTTAAGATCTCTCCTGAGTCATTGAAATCATAACCATCCCAATGACCATTGAGAGTGTCGTTATGATACCATAAGAAACGGATATTTTTAAATATAACCATTCACATAGTTATTACAAGTACTAAATTATGCTAAATTAAACTTTAAAAGTGCGATAAAGTGAACGGAGAGACCACTAAATTCTATACCTATCAAAATACCTCGGGACGGGTTAATATCCCCTTATCCGTGGCGAAAGTGCTAAATTGGAACCACAAGGACGAGCTCGGGATCGTGTTAAAAACCATTGAGGGACAAACTGGATTGTTTCTTTACAAGAAGGACGCAAATACTGAATAATGACCAGCATTAAAATTGAAAATAAACAAATTTACCTTCTATTTTATATAAATTTTCAAAATAATGCTTAAGAAGACCGAACATGTCATTCAAATCTTTATATTTTGACTTGAAAAAATTCTCAAGAAAATTAATAGAAATTTTTTTAACAAATTGTGTAAATTGACTGATTTTTAACAAAAACATTTGCTCATCTTTATTGTGTATGACCATATTATTGTGATCTTCATTTTCAATTAAGTCAGATTTAATGACTTTGTTCACATCATTCAGCAAAACCTTGATATTTTCAGCAAGGGGTTCAGCTATTTTCATTCGGATATTATATTCAGCCCTTGAATTCATAATTTTGGATGGAATTATCGTATTCCTTATTTCTAATTGAATTCTCTGAGGATTGATTTTTTGTTCGAATAGTTAATATTTTATTGTCCCATAATTCTATATTTCGATATTCAGAATAAAGACACAAAAGATCAAGTACATCGTTTCGATTTTTATTGAAATATTGCCCAATTTCGTATAGATCTGTTTCTACCCTGGTCACGAGAAATTCATTTAACTTCTTAATCAAAATTTCACACTTATTTGGTTTTTCCATTATCAACACCTAGTAATTTAATATGTATCTATCTTTATTAGCGCCTTTTTTGAATTTAATAAATTTGATCTTAATAAAATTGCCTTAAAATTAACTTTCAAGATCGTTCTTGAAAAATCAATATGGTTAATATTAGCTTGGAAATAACAGGTTTTATTAAATTAAAGAAATTAAAATAAGAGAAGTGAAATGTTGGAAGCAAACTCTGTTTTTGATACGTGGCGAGAATATTCTCCTTTTTTCCGTCGAAATTTAATGACGAGAAACCAATTTTGGAAGTGGTTGGAAGAAATGAGTTCGTTATTGTTCAAAACGGATAAAGTCGAACTTGACGTCTTCATGGATTACTTGGAAGATCAAGATTTGTTTTTCCCCGTTTATCAAGCTCGACGAGGATCCGAATTCGCTAGCTCTCAACAAATCGTTGCTTTCGCTCAAAAACCACCAGAACAATACTTGAACGAGGTCGTGAAATATTATCACCCATTTCAATTTTTTCAGTTTTACATGTATTGGATGTGTCATGAACGCGATTTTACAGAGAATTCCAAGTATTTCTTTTACCGTGAAACGAATTTGGTCAGATATTATGTATCAGACGAGAAAAAGAAAAAGCGTTACCTCTTGAAAATCTCGAAGGCAGAAAAAAGATGGATTAAGCACCATAATAAGCGCAGAGGTTCGCCTGATAAAAGACATTACAAGAAGTTTCCCCCATCTCCGCGCATCACGGAAAGAGAATTGACCTTCGCAAAAGAAAGATTAAACGTCCTATCTAAAGCAGAAAAGCGAAAGCAAAAGAAAAACACAAAAGAGAGAAATCAGGAAAACAAGGCAAAAACTCGACAAGGATTAACACGCTACGATGATTTTTATATACATTTACGCCACACTCACTGGTTAAAAGCAGATATACTAAAAGTGTGGATAAAACTCGACTCTTTAACTTTATATGGAGAATATCTCATATCTCCAAGCTTAATCTGGATCTCTCCTCAATTAGTTCAAAAGTCATTTCGAGACGAAAAAAAAAAAGAAACTATACTAAAATATGAACATTGGAGGGACGAAAAAATTAATGAAAAAACAAATTTTTTAGATAAAACCGAACAAGAAACATTAAAAAGGTTTTACTCAACGCTAACAAGTTCCTTCCCACGCCATCACAGGTGGGATTATAACGGTCTTGAACATTGGCAAGACTTGATAGATATTGTTCCCGTCACTAAACTAACTCATTTTAAAGGAAATTTAAACCTTACCGTCAATTTTTTGAAAATATCGAGGTTTTTAGAACGGATCTCCTGGGAATTTTTTGAATATAATTTAATTCCATGGCCTAGGAACAAGGAACATGTTCGCCCTTATTGTTTCTTGATCGACGAAAAAGAAACCATAGAATATAGGAGGTCCGTATTGTCTGAATTTAGCTTGTTTCCGTGGAGTCCTTTTGTCATATACGCCGAAGGAAGCACTGAAACCAAGATATTAGAAGCATTTTTCGATAAAAGAGAGTGGACACCAATCGTGGTAGAAAATTTAAAAGGAATTGACAAGACCACGCAAGCACTAACGATCAACAGCAGCTTAAAGGACCGAGTTTATTTTTTCGTGTTAGATTACGAAAACAAGAGCACTTACGATAAATACAAGGATTTAGAAGGTACACATGCGGCCATTTTCTATCCAAATTTCGTGACTGAAAACTTCGAACCAGAAATCGTCTTGGAACAGTTTAAAAAATGGACCGATTCTATTGGAGGGTCGTTAACAGACGAAGACAAGGCATTTCTCAGGACAAGATTGATCGATTGTAAGAACAAGTCAAACGAGTTGATTAAGAGGGAACGAAAACCTGGAAAAAATTGTGGTTATGAAAGCGAATTGATAGATTTTGCGAAAAAAAATTTTGAAACTCTCTTGCTAAAAACCTTTCCAAAAGCGGTTGCTACAAATGATGGTGTCCATTTTTACTTGAAAGATAATTTCGATCAAGACTTCAAGAAGGTTTTTACCGAGCAATACCTCATTCCCGCTATAGAAAACACGTTAGAATCCAAAAAGGATCCTGAACGCAAGAAATTTGCTTTTGAGACGAAGTTGGAACCGTTTTACAAGTCGATTGAACAATATAGGCTTAGAAACCATATTCAGCGATACGATCTCGAGATATAACCTTTCGATTAGTTAATAATTCTACACAATAAATCCTTTGGTGTCACGCCAACGAGAAGAACAAAAGTATAGAAAAAAGAAAAGAAAGAAAAAAAAGGGAACGATTTTAAAAGCTATTTTTTTTTGATTTTATATGTCTTAAAACCGTCGCTTTGAAACCAGTCTTTTCTTTTTTTTTTGATCCAAGCCTTTAATTTCTTGTACAAGGTTGGATATTCGAATTCGAACCACGATTTCCTCAAGGGAAAAAAGAGCACCACGACCAAGATATATCCATAATTCAAGACTATAAGAAACACGACATACAAGTTGGCATTCACGGGGAGAACGTGTTTGGTTATGAGCTCGAGAGCCGTGTTTACGATAAATAACGAAACCTCGGCAAGCGCCTTGTTGGATACATACAATGACAGGATTAAATTGTGCACGACGAGAATGCAGGTAAGAACCGTGAGGATGGTGGTGCTCGTCAATTTGTAAAATTTTGCCTGAAAAAAATACATTTCGAAAAATGCCCTGCTAAAATTTATCATCGAATAAATCGCCATGAATGCTAATAATATCTCTAAGATCAGCTGGCCCCTTTCTCTTTTTTGAGTTACTGAATTATTAGTGTTTTTTGATGTCATGCAAGATTTTAGGTGACTGCCTTTAAATACTTTTTTTCTCATTAGGCAAACATGCCAAGTCCATCATAAAGCACTTCCAATGGGTCGGAAACGCGTCGTTCAATATTCCGGAATGCCAATTATCACGGTTGTGTCCTGGGATGATGTTTATTGTTACTCAATAACGATTGAATAAATACGACACGTTACTAAAGAGTAAAAAAATAAAAACTGGTTAATGTTATAATATTTAATTTTATGATGGAAGTAAACGAGAAATCGATCGAGGAAAAATTGGAAGAAAGCCTTAACGACTTCCAGGAACTCGTGGATTTTTGCGAACTGGAAATCAATCGATTTCTAGGGGAAAATTCCCAAAAGAAATGCAAATTTTTTAGGATCTTGGCGGGCGCGTCGTATCTATTCATGCTTCTCGTTATGATAGCGAGCTATTACATTTTCGACCTCCCAAGCGAACTATACTTGATAATTGTCCCCTATTACGTGCCGATCTTTACGATCGTGTTCGTTTCTTTATATGTATTAACATATTACGCCATTGAGGTGAAAAAGAGATTCGTGTTCGGCAAGGTCATTTATCGCAAGTTGGTTAAAAAATTAGTCCTATTAGAAAAGAGGTTTGGCTTGGTTTTATTTAACAAGTTCTTGGAAAACGACTCGAAATTGGATCACTACGAGGAAAAAAAAGGAAAGCTCTCGTTCAGGATTTCCACTCTTTCAAGCATTTTAAATAAAAAATACGATTTTAATCGATACGAGGTCCTCTTGTCGATCGTCTCCATTGTGATTTCGATTGTCTTAGTTGTACCGCTTCAAGGCATCGATCCAACTCCTTTATTTACCTTTTCTCTATTGATTTTCTTGTATGTGGAATCCATCGTTCTTTTCGTCATAAATCGCTTTAACGCTTATCGATCGTTTGAGAAAAAAACATCCATCGTTAACGAGATGTTTCCAAAATTAGGAGCGCAAGTTGACGATATTTCCAATGACCTGTTTAAACTTCGATATCCGACGCAGGACGAGGAAAAAAAGTGATGTTATGTGGCAATTCGCTCTTTTTAATCTGCAAACTCTCGTGAGTCAGTAATTTCAACTCCTTTTTATTTATCCCTGCAACAGGCCTTTCAAAGAAAAAAAAGAAGGCAGCGGCGCGGTTCCTGCGCGTTTCAGGCACGAAAAAAAAAGCCGCGATAAAGGCACCCGAAATCGAACGATAATACCAGGGCGGCGAAAGAACTGGCGATCGCAACCGTTCCTTGGTTACCCGATCCAAAGTATATAAACAAAAAAAAGTCGCGATCGGATCTGCCTTTTTTTCCGTTATATACCACGAGGAGCGTTGGATTTCAACGTCAGAAAGAAGCAAAATTAAACGACGAAAAATGCAATCAATCGCGCCCAAGTTATTTAAAACCGCCTGCGAGCGAGAATAGTAATTCGTGTTGGTTGAGAGAATGGCAATCGCACGATGCTTTTTCTACTGACGGGATTTTATTTTTAACGCTAGCGACGCTCTTTCTGATTGATATTGCGCGCGTATTTTTGTCGGCTCTCGCTTTTTATAAATTCTTCAACGCGCGACGATAAAAACAGAGAGCATTTAAGAATTTAGCGCAGTTTTTTCTCTACCAATTCGATCCATTCTTTATTCGTTTCTACCATTCTCGAGGCTCCCAATCGCTCGTTGATGGAAAGAGCCTCTTGAAAGTAATCGAGAGCTTTCTTTAAGTCTCCTTTTTTATAAAGTACGGACCCGATGTTGTTGAGCCTTACGGCCTTGCCTCGCAGGTCGCCCAATTGCTCGTCGATGGCAAGGGCTTCCCGGTACATCCTGAGCGCCTCGTCCAGCTCTCCTTTATTGTCTAATAACAGCCCGATGTTGTTGAGATCGGTGGCCTTGCCCGAAAGGTCGCCTAATTGCTCGTCGATGGCAAGCGATTCCCGGTACCACGTCAAAGTCGTCGCTTCCCGAGTATCCCACGACGACCAGCGAGCGCCCGTGGGAAAGGGCTTCAAAAGCAGGACGCTTGAAATTTTGCAGTTGGAACACGCTTTCGCCTTCTTTTCCCGAGCCGAACGCTTGTATCGTTGCCACGAGCGATTTTTTCGTGTCCTCTCCCGTGACAAGATTCTTCGTTGACCCGTGGATCTTGTAAAGAGATTTTTTCCCCTTTCAAAACGACGAGACCCAAACCAGCACGATAACTCGCGCGATAAAAAAATCCGTCCAAGAAAAAATGGAACAGGTCGTAAAAATCGCCTCTGATAGAAACGTGCAAA
>JAFGGO010000006.1 GCA_016930515.1 Promethearchaeota archaeon
CGATGCCTTTATATCCGTTGTCAACGAACTCGTCTTTGATGTCCACGAGGACCACCTCGTATCCAGCCATGAGCGAGACTTGAGCAACGCCGCTACCCATCAATCCTGCTCCAACTACTGCTATCTTGTTTACAGCCATTTTTTTTCAACCTTTATAAAATTCAAATTTTTTAAAATTAAATTACTAATTATAACATGGAAGTAAATAAAAAATTGATGATCCAAATCGCACTGCCATATTTTCAAAAATTAAAAAGTGATGATCCAAACTAGTTATTTTTTTTTAATACAATAATTTTCTCTTTTTTTTGTTTGGAGTAATGAATATTTCCTCAATAAAATTATCGTTAAAATAAATAATGGAAAACTCTTTTGGATAAACACGAACTTGTTGATTAAATCTACTTATAAAATAACATTTCCTCGACGCAAGCATCTTGTTCTTCGCTATTTTCTAAAAAGTTAATTTCAACTTTTCGTATCTTTTCTCCAATCAAGTTCTTTAAGGCGACTTCGTAATATCCCTTGTTGATGCGACAAAAAGCCTTGCCATATTGAAGCTTTTCCCTTTCCTTGAATGAATCTCTCAGAAAACAATGGTTTTGGATGATAATTCTTATCTTTTCCTCGTCCTCAGTAATATCCTTAATGATAATGGAATAAAATTCCTTTAATTCAAGCGTCAATATTTCAAGTGCTTCGATTATGTCAAAATCCTCTTTTCCGTATTTTGATTTCAATCTTTCAGATATTTTTTTCCCCGGACCGGCCCCAACTTGATATAACATGGTTAGTAAGCTATTTCTCCCAAATAAATCTCTTACTTTTTCCACGATTGATTCGGCAATAATTTCGTAGCCCTTGAGCGTTTTGAGGTTAGACGGAGGATTTTTAATTTTTTCGTTAATCTCTTCTATGTTCACTTGTATGATCCCTTAGAAAGAATTAATTCCTATTAAATAATAGAACGGCTAATTTATTTTAAATTTATTTTTTATTTTTGAAAGGTACCAATCTTAATTGTTAAAAAAAATTCATTTAGGAAGATTAAATATCATACATTTTCGTTTATTTTAATGATTTTATGAACCATCATCTTGATGTTCTCATCGATTTCTTTCAAGATTTTTAAATAGGTTCGTCTATTAGTGTAATATGGATCAACGATGTCTCCTTTTTTATCATTAAAAGCTTTTAAAGTTATGGTCTTTTCCTTAATATTTTCAATATCGCCAAAATTTTCAATCAATTCGAACATGTGACGATTTTCCATGGTTATTATTAGGTCATGTTCCTTTAAGAGCGTTTTATTAACGATCTTTGGTTTGAAATCGGAATGATCGATTCCTTTTTCATCTAAGTATTGTTGCGATTCTGGTTGCATGTAGGTAAAAGCATTGATAAAACCCGCGCTATCGAAATTTAAATCAATTCCAAGTCGGTCGGCGTGATATCTTGCGAGATATTCAGCAGCAGGACTTCTAGCCGTATTTCCCGTGCAAATGATTAAGATGTTTTGAATTTTTTTTTTCATTTTAATATCAATGTGTTGCTTGATTTTTATTCATAACTGATTGAATTATATCCATCTCAAGAAGAATTTCTTTAATATTATTTGCATTAGGTTATTTGCTTGCAAATTGAATTGAATCTGAATTTTGAACCATGAAACTCGAAATTCTCGAACATTTATTAGGGATATAAAATATAAATTCAATGCAAAATGCTCGAGTTTATTTCATGGATAATATTGTTTATACTTGGCTATCTGATCATATTTTTTGCCGCAGATGTCTTTTTAGATAATTTGAAAGAAATATGTACCATATATGGCATCTCTCCATTCATATCGGGCGCCTTAATTCTTGGTGTTGACCCTGAAGAAACTATTGCGTCAGTAATTGCTGCGATAAATGGTCTTTCTTATATCGCATTGGGAAATGTTATTGGCAACTCTATAATTGCGTTAACCCTGTGTTTCGCCATACCTGCGTTTTTTTATAAAACGGAATTTAAATCCATTCCTCAGTTTTATTTTACATTATTATATACTTGCATGATTCTCGCTCTCGTGGGGCTCTTGATTCTTTCAAGTCTCTTTATAATTGGTATCGTTGTTCTATTGTTGTATTTTGTTTATTTTTATACAAATTTAAAACACATTTCAAATATAAGAAGCGACAATAACAAGATAGAATCTGATAAAAGAATAGTAAATAATATTTTAACGAAAAAATCAAAACCTAAAACGATATTATTGATAATTCTAAGCTTTTTGTTCATAATTCTAGGCGGAGAATTACTCATAATTTCTACCGAGCAAATAATATTACTCACTCACATACCAGAATCTTTTTTTGGATTCGTCCTAATAGCTTTTGTTACGAATGTAGAAGAATTGACGCTGCTTATCAAATCAATCAAGAAACACAGTGTTGAAATCGGCTTGGGAGGAATGATTGGAAAGGTATTTTGGAATTTGGCCATGACTTTCGGAATAAGTGCTTTAATTCTTTTAAATATTGATTTCGTGTGGATTTTGTTATGGAATTGGGTGGTTTTATTCGTTTTAGTTGCTTATTTTAATTTAATCATCAAAAAAAAGACATTAAATTGGAAAAATGGTGTTGTTTTAAGCTTGATATTTTCCATCTTCTTAATTATTAATATTAGCTCAATTATGAGCTAAAATGTTAAAAATTCGCAAGAATTACGTAATTTTTTATTATAAACAGAAGGGGATAGCTTTTTATTTTCTTAGGTTGATAATAAACCATTGAAAGAGTGTACTAATATTAAAAAAGATGAGCTTCTTGGAAACTAAAACAAATATCATAATAGACGATCTCGGGTTCCCAGAAGGACCACGTTGGAGAAATAATAAATTATGGTTTTCTGATTTTCGCATGAAAAGGGTGATGACTTTAAACCTTAAAGGGCATTTAGAACACATTGTGAAAGTAAGCGGTCAACCTTCAGGGTTAGGATGGCATCCCGATGGGGACTTGCTCGTCGTTTCAATGGTAGATCGTTGTTTATTAAAATTTAATGGAACCAATTTAAAGGTCTTCTCCGACCTGAGTAAATTAGCCTCATCTTATTGCAACGACATGGTAGTTTCGAAAGAAGGAAATGCTTACATTGGAAATTTTGGGCATGTTCTTTTTCAAGAACCATTTCGACCCGCTGAACTCATCTTAGTTACTCCAAACGGAGAAGCAAAAATAGTAGCAAGAGATCTTGCCTTTCCTAATGGATCGGTAATTACAGCAGACGGTAAGACATTAATCGTTGCCGAAACCCTCGCTGCTCGATTAACCGCCTTTGACATCAATAGTGATGGAACTTTGAAAAATAGGCGAATTTGGGCAAAATTTGATGATCTGGGCGTTATAACCGATCAAAGACAACTTAGTCAACGTATTGTACCCGATGGAATATGTTTAAACGCAGAAGGATCCATTTGGATTGCTTCACCTAATATCAAGAACCAATTAGTTTGCACGCGAGAAGGCGGAGACATCGTGCGTATTATGGAATTAAAACGCACGCCATACGCTTGCATGTTAGGAGGAACAGATCGAAAAACGCTCTACATTGCGACATCTAGGATGGATTCTATTGGTAATTTGGGATGCATTGAAATTTTACAGGTTGATATTCCTGGAGATGGATTTCCTTAATTCGTTGAAAGGAGAAATTTGGAATTACATTGAAAATTTCGCTTTTGTTAAGAATATGAGTTAAAAAGAATCACATATTAAAAACAATTAATTGCATTAAAAAGTCACAGTAAATCGCAGTAAATTGAAAATAAAAACTGACATCTTGATCATTGGAGGAGGCATTTCTGGCCTTTCTTTAGCCATTAAATTGTCAGATTTGTTAAAAAACGCAAATATTTTATTAATAACTAAAGAGATGTTAGAAGAGTGTAACACTTTTCACGCCCAAGGAGGGATCGCTTGCGTGTGGGACACCAAGAACGATAATTTTGAAAAACACGTTCAAGACACACTTGTAGCAGGAGACGGATTATGCAAGGAAAAAGTAGTAAGAGAGATAATCAAACGAGCACCAGAAAGAATAGGTGATCTCGAGGATTGGGGCGTCAAATTTACAAGAAACAAAGAAGGAGACTATGACCTAGGACGCGAAGGGGGTCATTCGGAAAGGAGAATCTTACATGTTAAGGATTATACCGGAAAGGGAGTCGAACTTGCCTTAATCGAACGCGTGAAAATGTGCACCAATGTGGATATAAAACAAAAATGGTGTGCCGTTAATCTTTACGCAAAAAACTTAAAATGCCTAGGTGCTTACGCGCTTGAACAAGAGACGGGACAGATGCACAATATCTCGGCAAAGACCACAATCTTGGCTACTGGAGGTGCCGGAAAGATTTATCTTTATACAACAAATCCCGATGTTGCTTCTGGAGACGGCATAGCAATGGCTTACAGGGCAGGAGCCGTAATTGCTAACATGGAATTCTATCAATTTCACCCAACATGCTTATATCACCCCTTTGCAAAATCATTTCTAATATCAGAAGCGCTCAGAGGAGAGGGTGCCTTGCTGAAGGACATTTCTGGAAAACAATTCATGAAAAATTATCACCCTCTCAAGGAACTAGCACCACGAGATATCGTATCCCGCGCGATTGACGCAGAATTAAAAAGATCGGGAGATGATTGTGTGTATTTAGATATTGCTTCTCAAAAAGACCCGGAATTCATAAAGAATCACTTTCCCGCCATATATAACGAATGCTTGAGATATAACATTGATATAACACGAGATCCGATCCCCGTCGTGCCAGCAGCCCATTATTGTTGTGGAGGGGTCCTTACGGGCATAGACGGAACCACGGCAGTAAAAAACTTGTATGTGGTTGGAGAGTCTGCCTGCACGGGATTACACGGTGCTAATCGCTTAGCAAGTAATTCTTTAATAGAAGGTCTTGTTTGCGCACACGAATGTGCAATAACTATTGCTAAAAATTACCAGGAGCTGAAATTAAGAGATTTCAGAGACTGGGAACCTGGTAGTGCCGTACCTTCCACGGAAGCCGTAGTGATAACACAGAATTGGGACGAAATAAGGAGATTCATGTGGAATTATGTCGGTATCGTGAGGACAAAGCTTCGATTGCAGAGAGCAAAAAATAGGATTAATTTCTTACTTGACGAAATAAATCAGTATTATTGGGACTTTAAGATTGAGAAAAATTTAGTCGAGTTAAGAAATCTAGCTACAGTTTCGAAAATCATCATTGTAAGCGCAATATCGCGAAAAGAAAGTCGTGGAATCCATTACAACTTGGATTATCCTAATAAAGCAGAGTTATGTAGAGACACGATCGTAAAAAAGCCTTGGTAAAAAACACTTTCATTTGATTTAGGATATCATATAAATTTCAATTAATTATTTTCTTTTCCTAAAATATTTTATATCACTTCTTATATCTCATTATCAAAAATGTTTTTCTGAGGTATAAAAAAATGGGTGCTTTTTGGGATTTTATCCTTCAAATAACAAACAATGTCGGGGCGGGAGTGTGTTTACTTATTTGTGGTGCCGTGTGGGTACTAGATACGGCTTTTGAGGCATCAAGAAGAGAAGGTTTTTTCAAGAGGGATGATAATTGGAATTTTGATGTGACAACCCTACTCAAGATCTTAACTATAATTGCGTGTAGCACGGGGTTTATTTTCATCATTATTGGTATCCTTGGGTATTTCAACGATACTATCACTACAACACTCACTTCGACTTCTTTAATAATATTAGGTTTTTTAACAATTCTCAAACCAGTAAATGACTTACCTATAGCTAGCATGATAGGATTTTTCTCGGCCACGCTTGTCGCACTAATAATTGCCACTATCATATATTTTTCACCGTTAGAATTGGCAGATTTTAAATGGCAATGGGGAGTCTTCATCGTGATCGTGCTCGTTATCGTGTTCATAGCATCCACCTTGATCGCAAAATTTTGGGTAGCATTACCGAAGTTAATCTCCAAGATCGTGTCTTGGCCGGTTGTTTCGGTGATCGGAGCAGCATATTCATTTATTCTTGGTGGTCTGGTGTTAGCAGGAATTTATGTATAGCCACTTTTTCATTTTTTTTTTATTTTTTCTTTATCTTGAGGTAATCAAAGAGATTGTAATTTTAATTCCTATATGTTAATTTAAAGGATAGAGAAAATTATTTTAAAAATATATTTGAGATTAAATCTTAAATATCTCTTGAGATAAAATCGTTTGAAGCATTCTAAAAATTTAGATAAACCTTTTTATTATCACATAATATTTATACCTATACTATAGAATTATTTATGATTAGAAGTGAAAACTACCTTGAACTTAGGAAAGAAAATAAGGATGGAAAGAATACTCGATAGAAAAACGAGAAGAACGATCATAATTCCAATGGACCATGGTATGACCATAGGGACGGTCAGGGGTATCGAAAACATCGCAGAAATGGTCGATAAAGTAGCTTTAGGGGGTGCCAACGCCGTATTGATGCATTCTGGAATGGTCGACATGGGACACAGGGAACATGGCACGAAAGACATTGGATTGATCGTTCACTTATCGGGTGCAACAACCTTAGCACCAGATCCAAACCGCAAGGTCATCGTGTGCTCAGTCGAACGTTCGTTAAAACTAGGTGCGGACGCATGTTCCATTCATATTAATGTAGGAGCAGACACGGAACCTGAAATGCTTCGAGACGCTCACATGATTGTCGAGTCTTGTCGAGAATGGGGTGTACCCTTATTAGCAATGATGTATCCTAGAGGAAAAAAAGTAGAAAGCGAACACGACCCCACGAATGTGAACATTGCGGCAAGAGCGGGTGCAGAATTAGGAGCAGATATAGTCAAGACCAACTACACGGGAGATATCGATTCTTTCGCAGATATTGTGAAAGGAGCTAATGTCCCCGTCATCATAGCTGGAGGCCCTAAAATGGACACAACTCACGATCTACTCCAGATGGTATCCGATTCGATTCAAGCAGGAGGTTCGGGTGTTGCTTTTGGCAGAAATGTCTTTCAAGCCGAAGACCCGACAAAGATTGTTAGCGCAATCGCTAAGATAGTACACGGAGATTGGTCCGTAGAAGAAGTCGAAAAGGAATATAAATTTTAATTTTCTACATCTTTAGGTGATTTAAATGGAAGGCGGAAAAGAAACAATCACTTATAACTATCTCGTTAAAAGAGCATTGAAGTTTTCCATCGAAACCGCCATTGTTTTTATTTTAATTTTTTGTTGGAAAGAAATTTTCTTGTTATTTCGAATACTTTTCCATTTTTAACATCCAGAACATAAGAAATTAGACAAGCGTGTTATTTTTTTATTATAAATAAAAAAATTATATGCCTGTAAATATATAAAATTCTCAGATATTATTTTTAAATGGTGACAGGGATTTTGAAAGTAATCGTGGATGTGAGAGAAAAGAAGCTCATGATGGAGCTTGATAAGCGTAGAGAAAACGGAAGCGAGTTGGAGTACGAAATTGAAAGACTCGATGTTTCAGATATCGTTATTACAGACCAAGTGGCTATTGAACGTAAGGAAGGATTTGATTTCGTTGCGTCAATCAAGGATAATCGCTTGTTCGACCAATTATTAAGGCTTAAAGAAGCGTATCCTGAAGGAGCTATTTTAATCTTAGAAGGATTAAACAACGAGGTGTTTGAAAACACGGGCATGAATTTAAACTCGATATATGGTGCGCTTTCTTTCGTGTCTTACAAGCTCGGCGTTTCAGTAATTCCCACGAGAAATTTAGAAGACACGGCAGTTGTTATTGAAAGAGTTGCAATTCGGGAACAACTAAAAGATGAGATGCCCTTGATGAGCCGAGTTGCACCCAAAGGAATGAACGATGAAGAAAGAAGGTATTTCATCATTGAAGGTCTCGTTGATATTGGGTCTAAAAAGGCGAAAATGCTTGTTGACACTTTTAAAACTCCATATAAAGTGCTAAAAGCTATTAGAGACACAGAAATTACATATACAAAGACTGGAAACCCAAAAGGAATCGTAGGGCCCTTAAAAGAATGCGGTTTAAAGGGTTTTTCGTGGAAATTTGTAAAAAAGAACAAGGAAATATTATTTGGTACAAAGCAAACCAATCCACAGAAACAAATAGTAGATCAAGATTTTTTAAACCATATTTAACACCAATTCAACTTTTTGATAAATATGACGAGGCAAAAAAGATACTTGAGACTTTTTTGGTTATTGTCAGGAGAAAAAAATAAAGAAATTATAAATAAAAAAATCAAAAATGTTTATAACATATTTTTATATCGACGTAAGGCGTTTTGGATGATAAAAAGCTGAATATTTCTTGCTCCGCCTACTACTTCTTCGATTTTACTTGCGTCACATAGATCGTCGACAAGAGTATTATCAGTGACGCTTATTCCGCCCATCTGTTGCTGGACTTCGTACAAGATATCGTGTGATAGTCTGGAACAGAGATATTTTGCTTGAGAACTCACGCCAGCTACCCATTTTTCCGCAGCTGGACTTCTTTTCTCGGCAAACAACACTTTCTCGTCGTAAATGGTGGCAGCTTGAAGAGCTAATGATGTTGCGGCAGTTAATCGCGAAAGTAAATCGGCTAATGTAAATCCAACTCCTTGGAAATTCAATATAGGTTGTCCGAATTGGTGCCTGAGATTCGTATATATTATAGCATAAATCAATCCAGTCCAAGAAACACCCAAGGCAGAGCCAATGAGACCAAGTCGTTCAGGAACGAGCCCTTCAAAGAGTCTATTATATCCCTTACCATCGTCTGCAAGAATGAATTCTTTTGGAACTTTCACATTATTTAAGATCGTATGGGCAATGTGAATTCGAGGAACCGAATTGATCTTGAGGCGTCTTGTTTCCACGCCCCATTCTCGCTTTATCATGGATTGGACCATTGAACCTCGAGGATTTGAAGTATCGTAAACACCATATACAACGAAATAATCTGCTTTTGCTCCATTCGTTGTGAATACTTTTTCACCATTATAAACGACCCCGTCGTCCACTTTCGTGCATCGGGTTTTCATATTTACGGAATCGCTTCCATTTTCTGGTTCTGTTATGCCTATGCTT
The DNA here is from genome assembly GCA_016930515.1 of Promethearchaeota archaeon. Classification (GTDB taxonomy): domain Archaea; phylum Asgardarchaeota; class Lokiarchaeia; order Sigyniarchaeales; family SOKP01; genus FT1-020. Next base: position 9,144 of record JAFGGO010000006.1, read on the forward strand.
CCGACCTTTTTACCAGACATCAAATCGTCTTGAATTTTTTGTATATCCGAACTTTCCCCACCTTCGTGAAAATAATGAAAAGTTGGATTAGCACACAGAATTCCACTCGACAGCCTTCCCAGTTCTAATTGACAATCCAAGCAAGACAGTTGAAGACCAAGCAAAATATCCTTCTTCATTCCATAAGGAGTGAAATCGTTCCACTTGTTAATTCTTTGCATATATCCGTGCTTGCCTAATTCAGGAAATAATTCATACACGGCCTTACTTCTGTCAATTTTGGGCTCTAAATCCATGCAAAACTCCTGAAGTTGATTGCTATATTCTACTTCTTCGTCCGTTAGCATTGGAAAAAGATTATCTTGAAGTATTTTGAACACATTTTCAAGACTCATTTTCTCTAAAATGTGATCAGCTATAATTTTTTCTTGCATAATAGTTAGCATTGTTCATTTGTTTGCAATTGAAAATTATTTTTTTCATTAAAGTTTATGTAATTTTTGGATCTAAATATCCAAAAAATGCAATGTAAATGACATAAATACTGAAGTAATTGTATTTGATCGATTTTTTAAAAACGAATATTTCCGAATGTGTCAATAGAAAAAGCCAGATAAAAATGAAAAAAGTTATAAAATCATATTATTAATTAATTTATAAAGAAATAAGGATATTAAAAAAATAACAAAGAACATGATAGCTTTTGGAGCCTTAATTTTTACCTCAATTTACGCATCGCTAACATCTATTTTTCGAAGGTTTTTGAAAAAAAAGCAATCAGAAAAAGAAGTAAAACCAAAACCAAAATCCGTAAATGAATTGTTAGACAAGTACGTTGAAGACGAGAAGAAAGACTTGATGAAAGACAAGCTTTCGAAAATATCCGAAATCATCGCAGAAACCGAAAGACACATAGAGAAAACGGTCAAACAAAAAGTAAAAGTCGCCGAAAAGCAGCATAAAGTTCAGGAAAAAGAATTTGAAGTAATTAAAAGAGCCAATATCGAGTATGTCTCTTTTTCTGCTGGCCTTCGTTCTGCAATGCCCACAACAGAAGAGGAGAAAAAGCAAGATATTAGCGATCTCCAAGAAGCAATGTCCATGTTAGAAACACTTGAAGAATTCTCAGTCGACATTTCAAATAAAAAAATAGATGTGGGTCTTGGCATGTTCTACGATAAAATGTCAAGGCAATTCAAAAAGATAATTAACGAAAACAATCTTTCAGCGTACCCTTTCATCCCTTCCGAGCGCCTTAAATATCACGCATTCTTAAACATAAAGAACATAAAGAATTCGGATATTTTACCCATCTTGAGCATCATGAAAGAAACAAACCTGCTTAACGACATTATAGAAATCAATCCTACCTTTCACCTGATTATATTTACCGAAACTCCCTTGGAAGTTACAACTCCCGAAAAAGTAGTTTTGACATTTGCTTACGACGAGGAGAGCCTTAACACTGAAAAGCTCATGGAGTTGACGGAATGGAAACAACCTTACGCAGAAAAGATTCTTGGTGGCTTGATTGACAAGGCTATTGTTAAAATGAAGGATGGAAGGATCACGGTAGATAGTTTCGGTGATCCCGAAGAAAGATCCAAGTGGAGAGATATCATACACCAACAACTTCTAATGGAAAAAGAAAAGGAAGAATTAAGATTCCAAAGATATTTAGATCGTAGAAAGAAGCTCCAAGGCACTATTAAATCTCAAGAAAAAACAGAAGAAGCTGAAATCGAAGAAGAGAGTTTAGAAGAAGAACCAGTAAAAAAGATAAGTTTTGAGAAAAAACCCACGGTCAAGTTACCACCTAAAAAGAAAGAAGATATTAGCGTGAAAATCAAGAGAACAAAGGATGAAGAGGCAGTAAAAGCTGAACCGGCAAGAATCATAAAGGAAAAAGACGATTTACTTAGCGCAATGGAAGCTTTAGACGAGGAAAAAACAGAAGGGGTCAATTCAGCTCAAGCAATTAGGAATTCCTCCGAAAGCGATTTTGAGTTAGACTTTAACTTGGACGAGGAAGAAAGAGATTTAAGCGATTTAATCCCGGAAAAGGTCTTGAATTTTCACGAAGATTTTTCTTTGATTAATGGTGGTCTCGTTCAATACGAAAAAATAAAGCAATACATTCAAGAGCAACTCGCCGAAATAACGGCCGAAATACCTGAAGACTTATTATCGGCGATTTTAGAACAATTAAAAGAACTACAAATGATACAGGATTTAATTAAAATTGGTAATAGTAAATTTCTCTTGTTTTCCGATGTTAAATTGAATTTCATGCACAAGAGGTTTATTGGTTTTGCGTTGGACAAAAAACCCTTGAAAAAACAAGATTTCATTGAAGGATTGAGATGGAACGAGGAGAAGGTACTCAATACAATGAAAGAGCTCCAAGAAATGGGAATGATGCGCATTGAAAACAACGATATAATCATTCCAGGAATTATTCAAAAATAAAAGAAGAACAAACAAGTTCAAGCGTAATTATTTTTCACGAATTCCTTTACGCCCTCAATTTCCTTCGAATATGTCTCTCGTTTCCCGAAGATATAAAATCTTACTTCTGGTCCAGTACCAGAAGGTCTAAAATAAAGGATAGAGACGTTACTTTTTAATTGGTAAATATCTATCATGTTGTTATTATCAGAAAGTGCTGATATCTCGTATTTCTTACCGTTTATCTCTATGATTTTTCCGTCGTTTACTTCAAAATCTTTCATTATTTTTATTTTTTGTGCGTTAGAAGCCGGGATGGTACTGTTGATACCAACTATCGACATGTCGATCGAATCCGATATCTTATGACCCCTACAAACGAGTTCCGTTATCAAAACGAGTGCCGGAACAGGATATTTATCCGCAATCAATGGGAAGGGTGAATTGAAAGATGCATCGTTCGAGTTATTTTCCTTGTTTACTTCAAGAAGAGCAATTGTGTGACCCCCGCTTTCTTCCCAAAGAACGATAACAAACTCTTCTCTTGAACTACCTGCTTGTTCCATTAACTTTAGGAGATGTTCTTTTAGGGGTTCGGGCCTATCAAGCTTGATTAGTTGTTGGTTTTGAACGAGCATGTATAAAATCGCAGTATCAATTTTAGATTTTTCGACATCCACACCCGTTAAAAAGTAAAGTATGGCGCCTAAATGCTTGTATCCCACTCCAGTGAGTAAATTTAAAAAAGCGCTCTTATCCGATCTCAAATCGCTTGGAATGGTCCTGACATTTATGATTTTTTTATTATACTCGTTTATTAAAATGTTATGCATTGCGGTATAAATTTCATTAGGAATGTAAGAAATAAATTCATCACCTTGCTTGACATAAATAGCAATTCGGTCCCTATCTGCATCTAATAGGAGTGCAATATTAGAATTTGATTCGTTCATTATTCTCTTCAATTTGTCTTCCTTTACTACTTTTATAGGATTCGGTGGGTTTATCTCTTCGTCAATAAGCGCCACATTTGCACCATAATATTCAAACAATCTCACAATACCGTTCGCCTTTCCAAGGTACGGCCAAATAACTATATTATTTCCTTTTATGTTTTCAATAGGGAGGACTCTCGAAAGGAGCTCAATCACATAATCATTATTCTTTTTTTCCGCATCTAATAAAATTGGTTGAAAATCCATATTTAGGAAAATTTCTTTGTATCCCAATGACTTTTTCGAGATCTCCTTTAATAAGTCTCCAGACATTGGCATTGGATATTGAATGTAAAATTTGATGCCGTTCCAGGACAAATCGTTATGACTTGCGGTGATTACTATAATAAGGTCTATATCGTCGTATAAAGCAACCGAAGCGGCACCGTAAGGCGAAGAAAGCAAAGAAGTATTTTTATCTCCTTTCTGATGGTAAATTTGAAAACCCTCGTAAGAAAATATTGCTGAGCAATACCTAAGAAGAGGTTCGTTGCTCGGTCTATCGTCTGTAACAATTAAGATTTTAAGATTTTGTTCAGTGTTTAATTCTTTATACTTATGACTAATTGCCCTAAAAAACCGTAAAAATAAGAATAAATTGTTTTTAGTCAATAGATAGTTGTTTTCGTCCTTAATTTCGTAGATTTGAATTCTAAGCCCCGAAGTAGGAGCAACGATCGGATCGAGAATTTCTTGTTCTTGCTCGGTTAAATCAGGTAATTTTATCGAGCTAATTCCGCCTTCAAGCTGTTTTAATTGGATTGTTTCCATTTCGAATTTAATCAGTCCCATCACTTTCAGAGAGTAGTAATTAAGAAAATTATATTTATAATAATATAAATGGTTTATTCTTCGTAAAATGGATATAAACTTTACTACTATTTCTGGATGCTCTTAATTGCGTCCCTAAGAATGGCGTGGATTTTTTCCCGATATAATGGTTCAATTGCCACCATGGTGTGGAAGGTTATGCTTCGTTCCTTGGTGGAAAGTAACTTTTTACAAAACTCTGGTGTTAATCTATTTGGAAGGTCTTGTTTGTTGGCAATTCCAATGACCAACTTATCTTTATAATGAGTCTCCAAAATGTCTTGAATGATGAGTTTCGAGGAGTTTAAGTTCTCAAAGGTGGAATCCGTAACTAAAAGCGCTATATCCGTCCCCTCCAATAAACTACCCCATAGGGAGCGAAAGTTGGATTGTCCAGCAAAGTCCCAAAACACGATTTCCCTGTGTAATTCCGAATCGAGATCTTCTCCCTCGAGAGAAGTAATGTCTGCAGTTATCGTTGGAACATATTCTAAATTAAGCTCCTTGCCGCAAATCAAGTGTAGAAGGGAGGTTTTTCCCACACCGCCAAGACCGATAATGGAAACCTTTATTGACCCTAGTATAATATTATCTAATTCTTTTGTAAAACCGTAGAAAATGGATCGATCTCCTTTCCAACGACCCTCTTGGATGTAGTCTTGATATTTCTCCATGAATTTAGTTTTTATACTCGCGATTTTTGGGTTGATCTGAGCATCGTCATCGTTGAGATCGGCACAAACAACGATTATAATACTTTCTATAATGGTGTAATAATATTTATTATCCTCTGTTGAGGTGCTCTTGATATCTGATTGTGAGATTTCTTTCATAAATCCAGAAAAAGCGCTGAGAAAACCAGCTAATAGATCCCTATCAACATCGCTATCGCCGTAATTTCGAAACAAAAGCGATTTGCCGTCCTTAGTAAGAATGTTTATGTATTGAATCATATCTTGCGTAGTAAAAAACAAAATTGATCAAGTAAGTCTTATCTACTTGACTAAAATTATATATTAAATTGTTTTTATTTAATTAATAAAGCGCGATTAATATAAAAATTTCTTTTTCTCGTGTTTCGTTGTATCGAGAAATACCCTACTATTGAAAGCTTTTCAAGGGATAAAAAATGTCGGAACCCAACTCACAAAAAACAGATAAAGCGGAAAAATCTGAATCGATTAGCCAAAAAATCGAAAGCTTAACCAGCGTAATGCAGAAGTTTGGATTGGACCTGATAACGAAGCTTGGAAAAACGGAATCGAGACTCAACATCCTCGCCGATAAAATCGATAACTTAGCCGAAGCAACAATAACAATAAAAGCTTTTTCTCCGATATTGAGCAAGATTGTTGACAACCAGAAATATATTGAATCTGAACTTGATTTGCTCAAATCGTTGGCTCAAAAATCTCAAATCAACAATCGCTCAGTATCGGGGGGAAGCTTGATCGAACGTGACGAATCGATCACAAATAATTTTACCTCAATCGAAAATCAATTCTCTTCTTTAAGAGAACAAGTAGATACTCTCGAGGACGCAACTAAGGCGATTGCCTCGTTAACGAAGATTAAAGAAGATTTGTTTGAATTGACCGGAGGGCATCGAATATTATATGAAATATCCCAATTCATTACTTTTCTGGAAAATTCAGGCAATTTTAATGATAAAAGCAAGAATTCTCTCAAGGAAAAAATCGTATTTTGGAAAAATAAGTTAAAATAATGACGAGATTAAAAACCCTCGTTGATCTTTAAATATATTCTGAATAGACATCGTTTTTATTCTGGATTTTATCAAGAATCGTTAATCTCAGCAAGTATCTTCTCGTTCAGATAATAATATTTCTTTTGCTTACTCGAGATGATGTCCAACTCTTCAAGTTTCTTCACATATTTTTTTATAGTGTTATAATGCATTCCCAATTCTTTAGAAAGTTCCGTTAGCAGGCATCCCTCGTCGTTCTTCTTCAAGTATTCTATGATATTTTTACTTTTTTCTCGAGATATGAAATGCATGAGTTCTGTATCTTGATGTTTCGTTTCGTTATCAAAATATGCGTGTTGATTCCCAATTTGTTCCAACCGTACGAATTGAAATTTATTTAACATGTTTACGTGCCATCGAACCACCATCCGGGCAATTTTCGTCTTTTTTATTATCTTGTTAAAGTGAATGCCTGGATTATCTTTAACGCATTTGTATATCTTTTTCCTGTTATTATTATTGAGAATATCATCTTTTGTCAATATGGACCCTTCAATGATTAAATTCTTTTTGATTAGAGAACGTATGACTTTTTTAATTCCGTTTACATTCACATTAATCGAGGCTTTCGAAAACCTCGAATTAAGGTAAGACACGATGGTTATAGGATCAAAATGCTTGTGTTTTTCCACATATTCTTGTATCAATTCCAAGGCATAATCCTCGTAAACTAAAACGTCTTCTTTCTTCTTTTCTTCTAATATTGGGGGAACTGTTTCAAGATCTATTAATACGCCATCTAGGGTTTCTAACCTCTCGCTTGGAGACAAAGAGAGCATTTCCCGTAGAAACTCCTCCTTCATGCTCGGACTAAATCCCAATGTGTCAATATTAGTAAGAAATTCGTTCGAGACTGTCGTAGTTAAGGGTTTTCCTGCCAAACCCGAAATTTGTTCGAGGGGAATATCGTCTTTGAAGATTTTTAGGAGTTCATCCTTGTTCGTTAGCTTATTTAATATTTCTTTCGAAGATTTTATTGGTTGTTTTAGTTGTTTTACATTTTTTCCGTGTTTACTTGATTTCTTTCCCTTTATTTTCTTTTTAGCTATTTTTGACGCCTGCGTGGTTGCTTGTTTTGCGTGATAAACCGAATAACTGGCAGCCGTTGCAACTCCCCCCACGCCAACACTTGCTACGACGGTAGTAACAATTATCATCGTAGGGTCGTCTTGATCTCGATGATCTTGATTATCGTCATTAGGAGTTACTTGAATTAATATTTCACATGTGCTTTGGTATCCCCCATAATCCGATACTTCCAAGACCACCGTATAAATTCCTTGGACCAAGTATTGATGTTGGGGATTTCTATTTGTCGAATTAGTTCCATCGCCGAATTCCCAGAGAAAAGAGACTGGGCCAAACCCTCCCGTACCCGTGAAAGTAAATTGAATGATCTCTCTTTCAGAAATACGCGAAATATTTACGATAAAGGACACATGCAAGGTCGTATCAATTAACGGATAGTGGTCTCGCGCCCCTGAGGTACCACTTAGATCGTAGGAACTATCTCCTATACCATAAGGTAAAGCCTCGTCAATGCCCCCATAATCGCTCCATAAATTACCTATTGAACCGTTATCCCATTGATTATTCGTACCGTTATCCATGCCATTTACACCGTTTTGCGTAAAAATATTGAGATATATGAGACTATATTCACAATCGTCGTCTAAATTTATTCCATATATCGTATTATAGCTGATATTATTACCTATAACTGAATTATTCACACAAGTGTCGCTTATATATATCCCACGGCTATTATAGTTAATTGTATTTCTTAATAAAAAGTTAGAACTTCCCTTATATGAATATATTCCGTAAAAGTTGTTATTGTCGATATAATTTTCCGAAATGGTGTTATTATCGCAGTTGCCATTTATATAAAATCCGTTATTGTTATAACTTGCGTTGTTTTCTGTAAATGTATTGTTATCGCAATGGGAATTTAAATAAATCCCACGATAATTATATGAGACATTATTTTCTGAAATGGTATTATTTTCACAATTCTGATGTAAATATATCCCAAATTGATGATTGTAAATGTGATTTTCCGTAATATTATTATCAGAACTCGAATAGAAGTGAATAGCCGCATACGTATTTGTAAAGCTCTCCCCTGAGATTACTGAATGCGAGCAATTGACTAACATAATTTGCCCTGCGTTAGAAAAGTTATCAGATTTTAATCCGATTTGATTTACATAATAATAAAATGGTTTATCATCTACTCGATTCGATGTATTGATATCATGGGTGTTTAAATAATCAATTAAACCAGATCCAGTTACATATAGGCCACCTCCATAAATCATATTGTCAAACATATTTAATCCAAGACAGGAGGAGGAATAAATCCCACAGTAATGTGAATTACGTACCGTGTTTCCCGAAACGATTGTATTAATACATTCGTCGTATATATAAATCCCATAATCGTTATTACTAACATTATTCCCAAAGATCGTGTTATTATTCGAGTTTTCGCTTATATATATTCCAATACCTTGGTTGTATGAACAATTATTGTTCAAGATCTGCCCGTTTGAAGCGTTTAAAAGGAAGATTCCCGCGTAAGGACCAGAAGAAGAGTTGAATAAAGTACAATTTCTGACGATAAAATGAGCATTTGAATTCCTAATTTCGATACAGGAATCTGAACCACCTCCATTAATCGTCACATTCTCGATAACATAAGGGTTTCCTTCCGAACCATTTCCTATCGTGCACCAATCTTGCATTCTCGCCCAAGTCCAGTTATACTCTCCCAAATCGTCTATATAAATTGGATCTAACGATGGCCAAAAATCTGAAATTCTCTGCTTTTCCAAGGGTGAAGCTATTTCAGAAGGCTTTTCAGTTAATGTAATAAAACCTTGAATCAAACATGTGGTAAATATGAAAGTAAATATCGCAAGTAATATTAGGAATGATCTTTTCCTCTTGATCTCATATACTTTTCCTGATTTCTTTTTTAACAAATGATATCCCCTTATTTCTCTTGGTTTCTTATTATTATTCCAATATCATTTTATTACTTGAATTTATAACAATTCGTGAAATTATAATTTAGAACAATTGATGAAAATCTTGCAAGAATTATTATACCTTATTATGATTTAAAATATTTAATAAGGAAAAGCATTGACATTCTTGCCAACATCTATTTAGTATTCAACTTATCGTTAATATCCCTAAACTATTTGATTTTAATAAATTTAAATCAAGCAAGGCGATATATAAATGGGTATAGAACCTTTTTGAAATTTGATTTCTTTAAAAATGGCCAAAGATAACGGATACTTATCAATCTAATACTTGTTAAGAATAGATTAAGGATCTTGCTTCCATGGATAATTATATCGGAAAAAAAGGAAAAATAAAAAAAATAAATAATATTTAGCTGTTTATTTTTGCGATCTATTGTTTCGAATTCTTTTCAAGTAAATCGTGATCATCGAAATAAAGCAAGTTAATCCAGAAAATATTATTAAATCAAAACCTATGACAGAATTCTCTTCTTCTTTTATCGAAACTATGATATAATCGACTTTTGTTTTAGTACTATTATACCCATAACTATCGGTAATTATGAGAGTCACCGTATAGTTGCCTGCAGTAGTGTATTGATGCATTGGGTTTTGTTCAGTTGATGTAATACTATCACCAAAATCCCAGAAAAATGATAATTGTCCATTTCCTTCGGTTCCATTGAAGGTGAATCGAACAACATCACCTTCAGATATGGTCGTTGCGTTTGCGTAAAAGTCCGCTTCGGGAAGGATCTCGACAAAATCATCAAGAACCTTGATATAGAAGGTCTTGATCTCAATGTCCCAATCACCATTAGCGTCAGTAACATTTAATATTACAGTATAGATTCCTGCGATTGCGTATAGATGGGTTATCGTGTGAGAGGTCGTCGTAAGAATAGGTGTTCCGTTCCCAAAATCCCACGAGTATAACGCAGGAGAGTTTCCTTCGGTTCCATTGAAGGTGAATTGAA
>JAFGGO010000049.1 GCA_016930515.1 Promethearchaeota archaeon
ATATATTAGATGTAAAAATCCTTTTTAAAAGCATCTTTAAACTTCTTATAGACAAGATTTAAATTTATCTCCCGTTCATTATAACATGAAGATAAAAATTTCAATCGAAGAGGATAAATATCGATGTATGACGATTTTATATTTGACCCAGAGCCCCACGAGGTCCCCGTTTACATTTACAATTGTGCAATATGTGATGTGGAAGTAAGAACCAAAACCATTTTTCAATGCGATGTATGCAAGAAGATGGTGTGCAAGACACACTATTATGACGGATTTTGTATCAAGCATTACCAAGAATTGTCTGACGAAAATAAAGCGTTACTACGCAAGTTAAGCGAAGAACACAAGCAAAAAGAAGAAACCGCGCTTATTTTCTGTTGTTGCTCGGTAAGCATCCCAATTATCGTTTGGCTTTTCATGATGGTTGGTTTTTTCATGTCCCTAAACGCATCGATCGATTCTAAAGATTACACAATTGCTAGTTTTGTACCATATATCATCACTGTGGCGTTATCCTTAATTTGTATTTTTGGTGGTTTGTTTGGATACGCGTACTCCTCGAAAAATAACGACAAAAAGTTTGATAATGAGCGAATGGAACTGTATAAGGCCAACGCTAAGAATCACAGCTCAAAAAATGACGAAAAGGTCATTAATGTTAATAAAAACGAACAAGATAAGTCCGTGGGTGATCGTTATAGATACGAATAACATGTTATTCAATTATCAAAGCACTTGCCACCATGAATGTGAATCTTGCCACGGCAAAGAGCGATCAACAATTATCTATGAATGCGAAATATGCAGGAAAAAAGTGTGTAATGATTGTTATCATTTAGGATTGTGCCAGGATCACTACAACGGACTTTCCAAGGAAAATAAGGCAACGCTCGACGGTTTAAAGAAGGAGTTCAGAAAAAACTATAGAATTGCAAATTTAATTTTTAATGTTTTTTTGATCGTTGATTTTATATTGATAATAGCATATATAATATACGGTTTTACTCAATTGACTCATGTAGACCACCACGAGTTAAGATTCACGCCTAATGGACTATTTATGGTTATTTCCCTTTTAATTTTAGTGATTTTAATTTCAACCTTTTTTTTTGTCAGCCACACCTTACACGAAAAATCGATAGAAAAATCCAATTTGAATAAATTATACGAATTTTACAAGAAAATCGATGTAGGAGATAAAATAGATGTTTAATTTTTTTGACACATATAGTGAGCCAGTGCCGAGGATCAAGTACACCTGTCAAGTGTGCAACAAAAAAGTAAGGTATATAACCGTGATTAAATGCGAAGCTTGTTCTAGATCCATTTGCAAGTCTTGTAATCATGGAGGGCTTTGTAAACCCCATTATGAGGCACTTAGTGTTGAAAACAAGAAAGTTTTTGACGATATCTGGAAGGCCCAAAAAACGGAGAAGGGAATTGTACAGCTCGCTTTAGGAATTCTAATTGCTCTGTCGGGATTGGGGTATGTGTTAAGTTTTCTTTATGTTCTGTCTCAAGCAACATATGTAGAAAATTTCGTGCGAAAAATGAATCCTAATTTTAACTGGATTGGTTTGATCGTTTTTAACATAGTATGGACCATCGTGGTTATTGGCTTGGTAATAGTTAAGGAAAAGTTGTTAGATGGTATAGATGTGCATTACTTGAAAGAAAAACGACAAATCTACAATAATATTTAAAAAAAAATTGAAATTATTAAGTTTAAAAAACTCTTTAATTAATCCTCTAGATTAGTACTATCAACTAATGTATTGAACGCACAATGAGGACATGTTTCAGTCATTCCAACCGCGTTTGTCTTGCTAAATTTGAGCGTTTGAATTAATCTCGATTCAAATTTTTGATTGCATAGTTTGCAAGTTACATTTGCCATTATTTAAATCACCTATTGTTTATTATGATTGTAATTTGAAAATTATTGATTTAAATCTTATCACTATTTTTCTAAGATTTAAATCTACTCATGACAGATTTACAAGCTTAAAGGCTATCTTTCATAAAAAGAAACAAAAATTAAAAAAAAAAAATGAATCTTTACATTTTTTTTATTAATCTACGATATTGTCTTCTGCGATAATCGTTTGTAGCCCACAATGTGGGCACATTTCGGTTAAACCTACTGCGTTCGATTTTGAAAAACGCTGCGTTCTGACCACGCAGGATTCAAATTTCTGACTGCAAATCTTGCAAGTTATAGTGGCTATTTTTATCACCTAATATTGTATTGTGAATATATATTCAATTTAGTAATTTAAATCTTCCCATCTAGTGTTTTTGTCATAAATGATAATTTTTATGGTCATGAAATTCCCCCTATTTTTTCTCAAGGTTAAAAGATCAATTTTACCATTTATAAAAACAAACATCCACCTTAAAACTTGGATTTATCAACATTTTTATAGGAAATCAAAGACTATGATGCTATATAACAAATATATTTAACAACTCATGACCGAACCTGCACTAATCAAAGCGAATAAACTCACGAAATTCTACGGAAAATCGAAAGGAATTGAAAACGTGACTTTTGAAGTAAAAAAAGGTGATATTTACGCTCTTTTAGGTCCTAATGGCGCCGGAAAAACCACTACAATTGGAATCCTTCTTGATTACATACCAAAGTCCTCGGGAGATGTTCAAATATTTGGATTGGATCCTCACCAGCATGTTACCGAGATACAAGCGAGGACCGCATATTTACCAAGGGAGCTTGCATTGAACGAGAATAAGACAGTCCGAAAAAACTTGAATAGCGTGTTAAAATCACATAAAAAGCCAGTTTCGAATCAAAGGATAGAGGAATTAGCGAATCGTCTCGATTTGATTTTAGATAGGAAAGTAAAAGAACTTAGCAAAAGAAACAAGCAAAAGATTGGTATCGTATTCACGTTATCACCCGAAGCTGAACTTCTTATCGTTGACGATCCCACCTCTGGTTTGGATCCTTTTGTCACGAACGAGTATTACAAGATCCTTCGGGAATTGCAAGAACAAGCGGACACAACAATCTTGCTAAGTTCGCACTTGTTAGACGAAGTAGAAAAAGTCGCTGATTGCGTTGGCATCATTCGAGAAGGCACGGTCATCAAGTCTGAGTCCGTCAAGGAACTAAAAAAGATAACCTTTAAACACGTTAAAGTCGAATTTTCTTCCGTATTAGGACTCCAAAAATTTCATTCCAAGGTACCATCAAAAACTGTTGAAAATTTGAGCATCAATGGAAATGGTGCCTCGTTTTTAGTGGCGAGCGAACACTTGGATGTAATTGTTGACGCATTAAATCAAGCAGGTAAAATGATAGATTTAAACATTCAAAGTCCCGACTTGGAAAAAATTATAACGAAATACTATAAGGCAAGCGCATTTGACGAATTTTCTATAAAATCAAACATAAATTAATTGTTAGGATTCGTAGGCATTAATTATAGTGTCAATAGTAGCACTTATTTCTTTGTTAACTATTTGCCATTCGGGATTATTTTCGTAAAATTGAATTATTTCCTTGATACCATCTTCAAATTTTATTTTGGCTCGAAAATCGGGCACGAATCGCTTGATCTTGGAGTTATCGAAAATGACCGAATAAGCCTTATCTCCTAATAAATTTGGACCCATTGCTTTATCGTACCTTGCAATGAAATCAGAGGGGATATGCACGCAATTCAATTCCACACCCAACTCTTTTGCCATGAGTTCGTTTATGCGATTCCACGTGACGACCTCATCGCTCGTGATGTGAAATGCCTCTCCAATAGCGTCTTGATTTCCCAGGAGTCCGATAAATCCCTCGGCAAAATCGCTGTTATGCGTTAACGTCCATAATGAAGTACCGTCCCCGTGGATTACGATCTTCTTGCCTTTTTTCATCCTATCTATCACAGTATATCCCCAATCAGTCGGAATTAAGGTCTCGTCGTATGTATGAGACGGTCGCACGATAGTCGCGGGGAATCCAATCTTTTTATGCTGATCCATCAAATATCTTTCACACTCGGCTTTATCTCTCGAATATTGCCAAAACGGATTATTGAGTGGTGTTTCTTCGGTTATTGGGTATTTAACGATTGGTTTTTGATAGGCGCTTGCCGAGCTTATGAACACGAATTGCTTGGTTTTATTCTTGAATAGTTTCACATCAATTTTAGCATGAGCCTTGATAAATGCAATCCAATCAACCACGACATCAAATTCGTGCTCTTCTAGTAAATTTTTTGTTTCGGGAATGTTTCTTATATCTCCAATGATCGTTTTGACACCTTCGATTTTCCTGTGACTCTTTCCTCGATTAAGATGGAACAACTCCACACCATTTTTAATCGCAAGTTTCGATACTGCGGAACTGATAATTCCGGTTCCACCAATAAACAAAGCTTTCATATTTCAATTAAATGATTCATTTTTTCATTTAAATAATTAAAAAAAAGTTTAGTGATAAATTCTCTCATTTTATTTTTATATGTAATAAAAATAATACAAGAAATATTATACTACAAAAATTGCCTTTTAACAAAGATTAAACTATGTTAGATATTTGTTTATTTATTATTGGTTGAAGACATCCACTTTAGTTCAATTCTTAGCACTTTGAATTTCAAAAGTGTTCTAGAGCCTTTTAAATATCGCCTCGATTGTGTTTTAAATATAATCATTAACCATACCCAAAAGGTGATATAAGATATCAAACATATATGTCCCCATCGATTGTTCGGACGCAAGAGAAGCAATACCAGTAGGAGAAGACGTCCTTTATAGTAGTTTGTCGAAGTTCATTCAACATTATGCTAATGGCACACACGTGTTAACTTCGCATTTATTGCTTACGAATAAAGGATTTGCTTTTATGTATAAAAATGGACCGGGTTATGTGCCCTGGTATAATGTTGTTTATCTTAACACGAGACCTGTATCGTTTCACACGGTAAAGGGGAAACATATTTACGAACTCACGAGGGACAAGAAACACGAGTCGAAAGAGATTTTTAAACAAAGAAAAAAAAAGTTCATATCCACGCTCTTGGAGATTTATGTGCCAGCTTTAATAGCTCGCCTTGACGAGATAAAAGCAAATCCAGACACATGTACGAAAAAAGAGCTCAAAAAGCAATTAAAAAACCTGCCGAAACGAATAGAAAAGTATTCGAAATGGTTGGAAAAACGAAGAAATCAACAAGGTGAGAAGAACGAAGGACTTTCCCAATAGGTGTCTTGGATGCAAGCGAGAGGATGTACCGCTAAGCGAATTCAAGTATAACAGGAGAAAAACCAAGAAGAATTACTTTCTTAACAGCCAAACTATAATCACGGAAAGATTTAGCTTCCCTGCTTGCGATAGTTGTGAGGAAAAGTTCCGAAGAGCAATGAAAAAAAGAAATCGAGTAAGAAAGGCGAAACGGATACCGTTATATACTGCTTTCATTTTCATTGCTGCGATATTTTTGGTGAATTTTGGAATAATGGATGTTGCGGTCCAGTTTGTTCCCCTGTCAAGATTTTTGTTTATTATTCTCGTTTTTGGAACGATAGTTATAGTACCCGCAATCATTGTGCTCGTGATAGGGGTGAGTGCCCTCCATAATCCTTATCGAATCGAAAATTTTTTAGCCTTTCACAAGGACGGTACTTTTTCCATAAAAGATCCCGATTACGCAAGAGAAGCTAACGAAAAAGCCAAAAAGAGAATCGATGAAGAAGTTAAAGAAGAATTGTTTGGAATCGACGAGGAAGAGGGACTATATTGCCCGAAATGTGGTAAACAATGGAAGAAAGGCACGGACTTTTGTAAGACCTGCGGCAAGGACCTGAGAGTTGTCGTGCACCAATAAAAGGAGGGATGAAACATTTTTTTTTTTGATCCATTTTTAACTTTTCTTTTAATTACTGGTTTCCTGACGTTACTAGGCGTGATAATATGGATAATTAGATATTGGCTCGAAAGACGCAGGGAAAGAGCATATAAGCGATCAATAGCAGCTAAAGAAGAATATAAAGGTTTAATTGAGGAAGATTACGGCGTGAATCGTAAAATCGTAAACGCAAGGGGTTTAATCTGCCCAATTTGTACTGTTTTTGCAGACGAAAATAATGTTTGCCCTAAATGTAAGAGAAAATTATAGTCGGAGATTTAGAGTAGATGAGTCGTATTGAGAGCGAAATCAACGAAATGTGCTATTATCACCCATATAAAATGAGCAATTTTCGTTGCGAAACTTGTCTAAAACCAATTTGCAAGGATTGTTCAGTTATAGAAAAAAAAAAGCAATTCATAGATAATGAAAAACGAATTGTACGCCATTACAGGTGCAAACCTTGCTATTACGAGAAAGAATTATCTCGGGTAAAAACAAGTCCACGGTACTTTTTCAGAAAAATTTTTGTTTTCTTCATTTATCCAATGTTAATTTTAGCGACAATTTTTTTTAGTTTTAGAGCGTTCAATGGGAACCAATTGAGCCCACTAACTAGCATTCATTGGATATTCTATATCGCAATTATAATCACGATTGAAACCGTCTTTGTTTCCATTCTAACCAGCACTAAATTAAATACTACCAAATCAATAAAAAATATTGAAAACCTAAGAACACGCTTTTTTTCAGACATTAACACACTAGCGAGAATTCACCATAAATATGAAGGAGAAGATGTAATTAATAGATGTCCTATCTGTAATTCAAGAAGGGATCCAGGTACAGAAATCTGCACACACTGTGGATCGGATAAGAGAGACCAGAGTTAGCATATCCATGGTTATTTCAAGAAGCATTTAACATTTTCTTTTAGCATTGATGCTGAATTCTTTAGGATTATTAATTATCGAGTTTTTCTAAAATTTTAAATTATGCCGGTCCTTGAGTATTACTTAGACCAATTGATAATTCAAGAGGTGGAGTTGATTGGTAACCATCGTGAAAAAATTAACCCGTGGCAAGATTGGTTTGAAAATATACCGAGCGAAAGCGAAAAACGGGAGAGTAATAGCGACATTAAGCATATTTTTCGTCGTTATTATTTGTGCGGGACTGTTTCCAATTCCACTGTTCTCTAACAACGCTCTTCAAGCAGAAGAAAGAGAATTGGTCGTGGAAGATAGGTCCCTACTTGGACGCAAGACACTTTTTTTTGATAATATTGAATCTATTTTTTCCTCCCTTACGAGCGAGATGGGAGACTCCAACGAGGGAAAATCGTTGTACTCTGAAACGCACGTTAAAGTGTTGTTTCGGGAGGACGCGTTGAATGTTCTCGTTTCTCTGTTGGAATCGCTCTTAGGCGTTCGGTTGTGCTAAATGCTGTTCTAAGGGTAACTCCAAGGAACGAATCAAATTCGCACTAACTTCATTTAAAAAAATAATCAGGTCAAGTGCGACCGTCGCTTCTAACAAGGATTCATCGGTTAGAAGAAGCTCCAATATCCTATTAAAAATCACTCAACATGGAGGTGGAAAAAATGGAGAGCAAGCTCTTGATGTCGTTTCGCATCGTGAAGACAAAAGACAAGAACGGCCAGACAGTGTACGGTCTTGTATTGTCGAATGAAGACGGAAGCGCACGAAAAATTTCCAATTTTTCAACCATAGAAAAACTCTTGGACGGAATATATGATTATTTCGACTGTGATCTATACTATGGCTGATTTAAAACGTCTAATTAACAAAACAAAATATTAACTTCTTTTTTATTTATATTTTTATCATTTGTATAAAGGTTTTAATATGGTGTGATTACAAAAAAAACCTTCCAAAAGGTGATATCTTACTTTTTTAAAAATTGGTACCCATATTTTTATCGATATTATTAATAGATTTAATAGAAAA
>JAFGGO010000050.1 GCA_016930515.1 Promethearchaeota archaeon
TAATCTTTCTTTCCCAAAAATATTCGTTCCAATGCTATATAGCAATCGAGGAAAATATTTTTTTAATTCTTCAATCTTGTGAATTATTTCAGGATTTTCTTTTAGGATAATTTGAAGATAATATCTTGCATAAGATCCAACAATAAATGTTGAAATTAATTTTGGCTTTATAAAGGGGGGATCCATCGATGAAAAATAATTTAATATATTGTTCATATCTTCTTTTTTAAAATTTCGAATTTTGCTTTTTTTATATCTCTCCTCTAGTCTTTTATATCTAAGAGTAAGCATTTCTTCTACTAAATTTTTATTCATTATCATTTTTTCAATGGTGTCAAGATTATATATCATTATTTCACTACAAATATCAATAACTTCTAATAATGTTCTACTTTTTTCTATAATTTGTGAATATCTCTCTCTGTCTGAAAAATAAAGAGGAAGAAATTCCTTAATTATCCTTTCATAAATATTTTTTTCCCAAAATAATATGTTATCCTCTAAATTGAATGAAATACCGTTAGTATCAATATAATCAAGAAAGGCTTTTTGATGGGTAATTCCTAAATTTCCTTTTAGGATTTTTTTCATAAAATTTAATCCTTGAAGGAGTGAATTTAATAGTGTTTTCAAATAAAAAAATCCAAATTTTTTATTTTTTCCAATCATCTCTAAAATTGCTTGTTTTAAATCTTGGTTTTTCTCAATTTTTTCAAAAATTTCCCTAAGTGAGTTATTTAATGAAATCTGGCTTAACTCCTCGTTTAAAAAATCATTTTTAATTTGTTTTATGGTATTTGTTCTTTTTTCAAAACTAAACCCCGTAATTGCTAAATTTCTAAGTCTGTCAATTAATAAATATTCAATTAAGGAAAGATTATTTATTTTCTTAGTTAAATGATAATTAAAATCAAAATTAATATTATATTTCTCATCGTAATCTTGATGATTGGGGTTTATTATCCCTTCTCCATTGAAAAATTCTCTAAAAAAATTCATATTTAATCTATTTGCTTTGCTTTGATATAAAAAACAATGTTTTTCAATTAGATATCCAGCTTCAATCAAATCTTCAATAAATCTAGTTAGATCCTTTAAATATACATTTGGAATTATGAACCAACCAAATACCTCAATAGAAAAATTTTTTTCTGATGACATTGATTCATAAAAAAAGGGAAGATCTTTAATTATGAGATCAATCTCTTTTCTTTTTAGAATAGGATGGAATCTAAAAGTACAGGAAATAGTATTTATCCCAATTAATGTAGTATCAATATCATAAGAAGGACCAACTGTACTAAATTTATTGAGCCACTTTATATTTGAAATAAATTTATGTGGACTAAGATCTGTTTTAATATATCCATTTTTTTTAAATTTTATAAAATATCTCTTATATTCCTCTAAAGAATTAAAATTTTTGACTTTATAAAAGATTTTTATTAAAATTCGTATTACTTCAACCATTTCATTATTATATAACGAAATTGAAGTTTTAAAAAGAAATTCTTTAAATAAAACATCGTAAAATCCCTTAAATTTATTTTGAATCGTCAAAACATTATTTCTAATATATTCAAAAAAGAATATTTTTGGTTCAATTAATTGGTTGGTTCCTTTTAGATTTAGGAACTTGTCAATTTTATCAAACTGAGCCATCATAAATTCAGAATCAATATAAAGAATTCTGAATGCTTCAACCCATCTCTCTCTTGCTTCTAATTCCTCTAAATCATTAACTACCATTTGATTAATAAAGAGTTTCACAGCCATGTTATTTTTTAATGTGAATGGTACAAAATAATAGTAAGCCTCTCTTAACAAAATAAAGGGGAAAAAATTATGATAAGAGTCGAATATTTCTACGATAAAAATATCCTGATAATACCTTTTTGTTCCGATATCAAGGAAATAATCTTTTTTATCAAAAAGAATTTGTTTTTTTGATTTCTTTTTAATAATTTTTACATTTAACTTGATATCGAATAATCCTAAATATATTTGAAGTTGTTCTAATAAGTCTTGAAAAAGTTGGTTGAGTTCAACTGTGGAAATTTCCTTTGGAATTTCTAACAAATCATTAACATAAAATTTATCCATAATATTATTAGAAAATTATTCTATTGCATATTTAAATTTATAAGCATAATTTAATTGAATATTTATAAAATCGAAAATTTACAGTTGATAGAAGGTTGCTTGAGATTCCAGTTTTTTTAAAAAATATAAAAAAAACAAAAAAAGATTTTTTCATTTATTTAAAAATTTGCAATAGATTATGGTAAAGATTCAGCACATCCTGGGATGCTAACACCCGCTTTGGACATCGTTATTCCATAACTAATTGCTAAGATCATTGCTAGTAATGCTTTATTTTTTTCTTCCTGTGTCATGGTGAATCAAACCTCAACAAAAAAATATCTTGATAATAATATTTAAACTACAATATAATCAGTAATATTATCCAAATAATATTTAAAATAGACTAATTATTGAGTAAAAAAAATCTTTTTTTTAAATTTAATAACACAAAGAATTAGTAGAATCTAAGATCTAATGAAATAAGACCAATAAGGCTTTTTGGGGGGTTATATCTTATTTTATCAGAACTATCATTATTTAATAATAGTAATTCATTAATATAATCCATTTATAATGTTATAACAATTCTATATATAATAAAATAAATCAAATTTTTTGCCGCAAGCACGGAGGATTAATTTTTGTGATAAAGAAACGCGATTTTTATCATCAAAACATTAAATACAGTTTTAATTGGAATTTACATCATCATAAAGAAAAATTGAAAGGATTAAGCGAGACGAGGGCGGAATTTAAACGACTTGGTACTTTCTTTAAACAAATCTATCAGACCTCTTTAGTTCCTAATAAAATTTTCGATGAAAAAACAAATCCTCGTATCTCACAGTTTAAAATTCGTGGTTTAAAAAACGGTTTTTTATCGAGTTTTGGAAGACAACTTATTCGTGAAGGTAAAATAAAAAAGTACGATTCAAGCTTTAAATTATCTAAATACGCTCAAAATGTTTATGAAACTTACAAAAAATATCATTTTCATAAGGTACCCGGACACGAACCTATATTAAAACACATTCTTATCAAGGATAAAGATTCCGTGGCGATCGAGGTTCCTATTTGGAACAATATAGATGATAAATATATCACTGGACATATAGACTTGATCCAAATCAATAGTAATGAAGATATCGTAAAAGTAATTGATTATAAACCTGAAGGAAAGTTTATGATCTCTCTCCCTCAAGTATCCACTTATGGTATTTTACTTCAGAAAATGCTAAAAATAAGCAAAATAAAATGCGTTTCATTTAATAGAGACGAAACTTGGGAATACGACCCTCAGCTTCTTTTAACTGATGTTAAAGATTATTTAACTTCCCATGGTATAAAATATAGGATTTGGGAACAATTTGTTTAGAAAAAATTTAGTTTATTCTTTCTCGTTTTTCTCCGATTCTTCTGACTTTAGATAATTTTGGAGAAAGTAAGATACAATAATCAACGCGATAACTTCTACGAATATCCCCAAGACACTTATCATAATGCCGTTCTGATTGAAATACCTCAATAAAATCGACACTAATAAACCAGAAGATACCATGATTACAAGCACTAGGCCTTTTACTATTTCGGCAACAGAATTCTTAATATATCCCATTTGTTTGCCAATCCAAGAAAAAACTTTTACCATTACAATCAAGTATCAATTCTTTAAATAAGACTATTTTGAATAAATTTAGAATTCTATTAATATCTTATGTAATTTTGATGTTTTTCAATCAAGTAGTTTTACGCTTCTCTTTGAATTTCGTGTAAAGAATCTTGTCAAATAATTTTCCAATTCTAATTGCAATACTAGATGCAATTTCATATTTATCGCCATCAATTAAAATGTTATCTTGTTGAGACGAACCCAACCTTTTTGTTAAAACATTTTCAGCAATACTTTTTACAATAAATTTTATTTTTTCATCGTCTGGCAGGTTTTGATTGGGTGCAAAGTTTTTTATTTTTTCAATGGCAAAGCTGAAATATTGACAAAATAAATCTATAGAATCTCCCTGAAGTTCGCTATGGTTCTTAATGTGCTCGGTGGCGGTTTTTATATCTTTTTCTTGCCAATAAAATTGTGTTGGATTAAATCCCGGTTTATTAATATTGATGAGCGTAGATGTGATTCTTCTTTCGATCCAGTTTAAAGTACTAGTTTTTTGTTCTAAACGGAACTCTTTAATCTTTTTTTGCTTTTGCATTTCTTTAAGTTCAAGCCTTTTTTGAATGGCCACCGCTCGATTTGATTCAAATTCTTCAAACCTTTTTATGATATCAAAAGATATACAATAAGAAACGGGAAAAATTTTTTCTGGATCTAATTTTAATAATGCAAAATTCTTATAAAAAAAGCTAGGTTCTTCTTTTAACTTCTTAATATTACTCCTTAGAGTAGATTCTGTTAGTCTAGCTAAAATAAATCCATTAATCAAAAAAGGTTTATTGCTCGAATTTAAAATTAATACTAGCTCGTTCTGAAGATTAATGATTCGCTTTATAAGAAGTTCCTCAAGCTTGATAAACAACCATTCTTCTTGTTCTTTGAAAGTATTCATTTTTTTTAAAGCCAAGAGAAATAATGACCTTTCGTTGGAAATTTTTGTATATAACTCAATTATTCTTCCAAGCGGTCTGAATATCTTAGAAAAAATATAATAAAATATTTCTCTGACGATGTTGTTTAATATGTCTTCAAAATTAAGTAATAATAAGATGTGAGAATAATCAATAAGCCCCATTCCCGTAAAAAAAATGCGGTCTATTATTGTTTTTTTTTGGTTAAGATTTTCAACATTAATTTGGGCACTAGAAAGGATCTCTGGGAGATTTTTTAGATTTTTCTCTCTTAGCGTCATGATTTCAAATTTATCTATATTGTAGCGTATTAAGTTTTTTTTCACCTGTTTGGCTTTTTCTTCTGAAGAATCCATTAAATAAAGAATGTCGTTTACACCATTTTTTTTAAAAAGATAGATCACTTCAGAAAAGCTAATTTCGTTTAGTGCTTGAATAAAATAGACAAGATCATTGGGATTTGCGCTTAGTTTTTCTAATATTTTTTTTTTTAATATATTCAATATTTTTTCTTCAAAATCATCGAAATGAATTTTTTGATCTAAATATTTTTCTATATTTGTAATAATTTCTTTTTTAAAATTATTTGCTTCCAAGAATTCTTTAAGTGCAGGGACTGAAATGGGAAAATAATTAAAATAATGATCGAAAATCTTTTTTTTTATTTTATTTAAAGGCAATTCTTCGACTTGTAGTTCTCTGTAAGATTTAAATTCAAAATCTTTTTGAATCCTTGAAATGCTACGAAGTAAAGCAGAAGACTCGATAAATTTATCCTCCTTTTCGTCCCGTTCGAGTTTTGACTCTAATTCAATCGATAAATCCTTTAATTTAGAATATTTTTCCAGAATTTGGGTTTTTAGCAAATCTGTCAAACCAATGGTATCACTTACAAAATCGTAAAAGAAAAAAGCGGGATAATCTCCTTTTACGATTTCAAGGAGTTCTTTCTCAATATCTTTCTCGATATTGCTTATATCGCGAGAATTATACCTTTTGTAATCTCTTTCATCGATACAATAAGATATAAACTTCATTTCTCTTTGTATTTTCCTATGTAATAAGTTAATCTCCAGATTTAATGATTTATCCGATAATAGAGAAATTTCATTAAAAAGAATTAGTTTCTCTTTTGCTTCTAAATTTTTTGTTGCTTCTTCTGAAGTAAGATCTTCCCTCAGTTCGTGTTCAACTTTAATACCAGCACTATGATAAAGGTGTACTGCTGTTGCTGCTATAAGAAAATCATTTAATGTTGCGTTTTTATCTACAAGCTCAAAGATCTTTTTTTTATCTGCTTCTCTCTTAAAATGGGTCGTTATTAAATTTAAAGTCTGAAAATACCGGTAAGTACTTTCTACAGCTGTTGACTTCCTTTGGATTCCACTAATCATGATTCCTTTACCCATTCCTTGTAAACCGTTTTAAAGTTATTTGAAATATAAATTTTGATTCTATCATGCCAATATTTAAAATTAATAACATGATAGAAATCTTCAGAAAATAAATCTTTCTCTTGTTCCGATAATTTTTGCTTAAGAATAATAGATGAAGGAAGAGGTAATAATTGAGAATAATACATTAATTCAGATTTTTTTAAATATTCGTAAAAAGAATCTATATCTAAGTTAAAATCTGGATTTTCCTTTATTTCAAAAACATTTATCGTTTCTAACACCATATTAATTACTTTTTCGAATAAGATCTTACCGTGAGTTATATTTTTTTTTAAAAGGTCATAAAAAATCTCAAGTCCCGCCTTCTTTTCTGCATTAGAGATTTTTTCTATTGAGGTACTTATGATTTTTAAAAAACCTTCTAATTTAAGTTCAGTTTCCTCCCTAATATCGATATAATCTAGAAAATCCTCAACGATTTCGCACAAATCCCTCTTATCATTGTCTTTTTCTTTGAAGAATTGTTTTGCATAATCTTGAATCCAATTTAGGATGTATTCTTTCCAATATAAATCAATCCCTCCAACTCTTCTTTCTAAAAAGCGGTGAAAATGACTGGAAAAGGTTACAGGGTCCTTTATGTTGCTATACATTTGTTCTGTTAAAAATCGATTTATTGAACTATATTTAGTGATATAGGATGTTAAAAAACGAATTTGACCTGGGAATTTTTTGAAGTTATCAATATAATCCCCAATTGAATAACTTGGTTCGAACTTTTCTTTAATTAAATCAATATGTTTTTCAGGAGAGAGATTTAAATTGTTAATAAAAGGTCTAATACTCTGTTTTACAACATCTTTTAATCTCTCGATAAGAATGTGTTCCTCCAAGGGATTCTCTATTTCATAATGAAAGTTAGAATCACTCTTTTCTATTAGAATTTCTTTTAATAATTCAATATATTCATCAATTAAGGGATTTATATTTAAATCTGGCTCTTTAATATTATCTTTGAGATTATTTGCATATATTTGAATAAATTGAGCAAGCCTTCTTCTCATTAAATAATTAGGTAGGGAGTTGAGAATATTATCGTATGTCTTTTTAAATATTTCTCCTAAATAATTTAAAATTGACCGGAATTCTGATGCTCTCAGCTCTTTCTTCTTATTAACAGATTGATTAATTAGCGTTTGAGCTATTTCAAGAAGTAATTCAAAATCTATACCTTCTAATTTGCCTTTTTCTTTAACATAAAACCAATATTTGTCTTTTAGATCCTTTAATCCTCCTCTCTCACCTGAAATCAAAAATTCGTTTGAATATTGAAGGAATTTATTTGAATACATGTTCATCTTTGTTAACATTTGCCTTAAAAGAGAATCCACATCAGAGATATATTTTTTTTTATTTATTGGTTCAATATCTTGCATTATTTTACTAAGTATATATGAAACGAATTTATCTTGGATCTCGTCTAAGGTTCCAATATCGCACAGATCGAAAAGATCTATTCCAAATTTTATCGTGTTTTCAAGAATAAAATTCATACTTGGTTCGGATATTAAATATCTCATGTAATCAATTCCTATCTTGTTTTTAAGAGGCATGTGTTGTTTTTTAAATCGAGAATTCTTCAATATCACCTCTCGAGGTTTTTTATGCCATTTAATGGTGATATTAGAAGAATTTGTTGCGTAAGTATGTATATAATTCTTTCCAGTTGGCTCGGATCCAATCAAACCAATTAATTTTTTATCCCATTTTTTTTCAATTAATTCTCCATATAGTTTTTTACTAAATCTGGATGCGAATTTTTGCCTTAACCTATTTTTTTGGTCATTCTCTAAATCAGGTCGATCGATAAATTCTTCCACTTCCGAAAATAATTTACTTATTTCATCTATAGAATTTTTTGAACTATGCACATCTAAAATCCCTAACTCTGGTTTTAATGCAAGAAGTAAACATTCGCTTTCTTTATATTGTCCTGGAAGCAATATCATCGATTTAGGGAAGATTCCAAGGCGTTCTTGCTTCTCTTTTTTTACCGAATCCTTGTTTAAAAGTAAAAATTCAATTGAAAAAAGCTCAGAACCAGTGAAATCTCGAAGAATCGCGTTGTATGTGTTAAGAAATTTGATGACTTCGTGATATAAATTTATTATTTTCTCTCTTGTTAAATTGCCCGGACCAATGACATCTCCTACTGTAATTTCGTCGTTTTTAGAAGAAATATAGCCGAAAATGATTGAATATTGGTAATTAATCGCTTCTCTGGTCGTAATCATGTTTAAATTCAAACAAATAATTTTAATAATGTAATTTATATTTTTCTATTTACCCGTATTTGGTTTGTAAATTTTAATTTTTAATTAGAAATTCATTTAACATATCATAAATTCAATTTGATTAAAATTAAAAAGAATAAAATTCATTATAATAATATCGTTTCAATTTGATTATTTAGCTTTAAAAAAATCACATATAATTTTGTTGTAGGTGTATTTCTATTCAATTTGGTTCTGATTTAGGAATAAATAATGAAGATATTGAAAAAATTAGCCCTCAAATTACATTTATCACTTCAAATGCAGATATAGAAGCAATAGCTTTAGTTTCATTCGAAGGCTACCAAATAGCTTTCTCCGCACTACCACAATATCATGTTGATGGAGATCAATTTTGTGGCCTTGGGGCCGCGCTCTTAATGACTGGTAGATCAACAATCCAAACTCTTTTTCAAGAAGATTTAAGCGAAATAATCGTAAGGGCTAACGATGGATACATTGTGATTACAAACGCTGGACGTCTCGTAATAGTCTGTGCGGGTACTAAAATCGACACTTTAATGAAAACCGTCAAGGTTATGAGAATTGCAGCAAAAAATTTGATTAAAATTTTTGAAGGAAGATAAGTTTAATTTTTCTTTATTTCTAACCTGTAATTACATTTATATCATTAACTGACCTTGTATTATGTTAAAATTATAATAAAAATAAAAAAGTTAGAATTTAGACTCATCGATATTTGGCATTTCTGGAGAGGAAAGAGCTTTCTGAACTTCTTCCATGGGGAGTTCGTAATCCTTAAGATCTCCGGTCATATATTCCTTATATGCGAGCAAGTCAAAATATCCATGGCCACTAAAATTAAACAAGATGACTTTTTTCTCGTTGTTTTCCTTCGCTTTTAAAGCCTGATCCATGGCTTCTTTTACAGCATGAGCCGTTTCTGGTGCCGGTAAAATTCCTTCAGTGTTTGCAAATTTTAATCCTGCCTCAATTACTTCCGTTTGGTGATGCATCACGGTATCAATGATTTTATTATTGTATAATATCGATACAATTGGTGCTATGCCATGATATCTCAATCCTCCTGCGTGAATGGGGCTTGGTACGAATGTATGACCAAGAGTGTGCATTTTTACAATAGGACCTTTCATCGCAGAATCGCCATAATCCCATAGATATTGTCCCTTACATACGCTTGGACAAGCACGAGGCTCAACGCCTATTATTTCAACATCGGGGAGTTTTCCGTGTAATTTGTCTCTTACAAAAGGAATCATCAATCCTGAGAAATTAGAACCTCCTCCCATACAACCAATTATTATATCTGGTTTGACTCCAACCTTGTCCATCTGAATTTTGGCTTCCTGTCCTACGATTGTTTGGTGTAGTAGCACGAAATTGACGACACTTCCGAGAGCATATCTCGCTTTATCGGACCTCATACTGTGTTCTACTGCTTCGGAAATAGCTATTCCCAAACTGCCTGGATGTTCGCTATCTTTCTCCAAAAACATTTTACCCGACTCCGTAAATCTCGAAGGGCTTGCGTGAACTTCCCCATCGTAAGATCTCATTAAGATCTTTCTCCCTGGCTTTTGATTAAAGCTTGCTCTGACCATATAAACAATGCATTTTATCCCGAATAAACTACATCCATATGAAAGACCCGATCCCCATTGTCCTGCTCCCGTTTCTGTGACTAGTTCTTCAAGTCCTTGTTTCTTGGCATAATACGCTTGTGCTATTGCGGTATTGGGCTTATGAGATCCTGTTGGTGAAAAACTCTCGTTCTTGTAATATATTTGGATATCGTCGCCTTCGATTCCCAAACTTTTTTCCAATCCTAGCGCCCTATGGAGAGGGGATGGCCTGTATGTTCTAGCAAAAATCTCCCGAAGCTCGTTTGGAATTGGAATCGTGGGATCTTGGGAAACTTCTTGCATAACACACTCTTTTGGGAAGATTTGGAAGGCCATTTCGGGTGGGGCCGGTTTTCCATCCATAGGATTTACAAGAGGGGTCATTGGAGCGGGTAGATCTGGAAGGATATTAACCCATTCCTTTGGTACTTCGCTTGGTTGCAATAAAATTCGTGAGTGAAAATAATCTACCATATTTTTTACCTATAATTTATTTTTTTTAGAAATTTATAAAGATAAATTCAATTTTAAACTATAAAAACCTTTTAGTTTATATGTCCTTAACAACCAAATTAATCTCATTTGAGGAATTTTAAGAATTTCTCGGAATTTTGTTTTTAATTAAAACGCAAGTGGACTATGTTTGCCAATCTTCTATTGTCGACTAAGTTCATCTTAGATATAATTTCATCACTCCAATTGTCATTTCTTTTAATATGGGCATACATCGGATAGGTTTCTATTATTTCTATTCTTTCGTCCCATTTTAAAAATTGTTTAATGCGAGAAAATCCCCACCTCATTTGGCCTTTAATATCAAGTCTTTCGAGATTTTGCTTGTTGCCAACGGTAATCGCAACTTTAGAATGTGTATCAAAACAAAATTCAGAAGAAGGAAAGAAATTTGCAAGGTTAAAAAATAATTTTTTGATTTCTGCCTCTTCAAAATACATCAACACTCCATTTGCGACAAAACAAATAGGATCCTCTTTTGATTTGATATCATCGATCCAACTGAAATCAAATACGGACTTACTTATAATTTTTACCCTAGAATGCGTCGGAAATATTTTTTTTCTCAAGGTTATAACATTAGGTAAATCCAAATCATACCATTTTAAATTACCATTATCTATTCTATAAAATGCGGTTCCTAGTCCAGCACCTATATTAATAATAGTTGAAAATGGATGTTCTCTTAAGAATTTCCTGATTTGGGTATCTAAATTTTTTGAACGGACGCTCATAGCGATGATTTGCATTAATCCAAAATTTTCTTCAATTCTACTATAATCGTAATTAAATTTATGAAAAACCTCCCAAGCGATTCTATCGTTCAATATGGAATTTTTCTGCAAATAATCATTTGCTCGTGCCCATAAAGGAATGACTAAAGTCTCTTGATCATAGATGAAATTTTGTTCTGAAGCAAAAAACGCGCTCAAACTTTTTACACCATAATTAAATTATTTGGATATAGTCCTATTTACTATAAAGATATATAAATTACAATAAAAATTGCAATTTGAATAGAAAAGTTAGGAATTATGTTTTTTTAGCGATTTTCTTGACAATATCTCCTTCAACTAGTTTATCGGAGATAACTTTCTTTATCATTACTATAGCTTCACCTCCTAACATTCTAATTGCGTGGTGAATTAAAACCTTTGGTCCTCCCTTTATCACATAGCCAATCGCGTTTGATTTGTTTGAGAGATCAGGCTCGGCGATGAGCACATGTTGACGAGAACCAACCATTTCTTCCTTTCTTACCTTATTAAAATGTATGGCAAGACTCACCAATTTCTTGCGATAAAGATTAAGTTCGTTATTTCTTCTTTGCAATAGTCTAGCTTTATTTTTCAGAGAGTAAAACGGCGCTCCAGGAAATTCTTGATATTTATATATTGTTATTTTATCTACTCCAAGCTCAAAGAACTTATTTATTAAATCAATACTTTGTTTTATGAAAGATATTTTTTCTCCTGGCAATCCATGGATGAAATACACATGAACCCGTATCCCTAATTTGATTGCTTGTTTTATTGCCAATATTGTTTTATCTGGACTAAAGGGGCGACCCAATAATTTAGAAAATTCCCTGGATCCCGTTTCACAACCAATAGAAAATATGGAATTTGGAATTTTTGAAATAATCTTTAACGCTTTCTGAGTGCATAAGCTTGCTTTTATGTTCTCTATAAAAATTTGTACTACTTCATTTTCAACTGCTTTAATTGATGTAATCTGGTTAATTAATTCTTCTAAGGCCTCATAATTTGGTTCGGGGGGAATTATTGGCGTTGTCAAGATGTTATCTTTTGAAAAATCCTCTCTTTTATAATCTAAAAAATCAGGACCTCCCAATACGATTCTTCTAGCGCCCAAGGCGATAATCTTCTTTATCTCGGATATTATATCAGATATTTTTCGGGATTTTGGGGATCCAAATGAATCGATTGTAGCGCAAAATCCACAACCAGGCGGAATTTGCGATGGGCAGGTTATTAAAGGATTTAAAAATTCATCAGAACAATTCTTACATGTTTCCAAGCATTTCTCACAGAACGATAAGGGAAATTTTGTTCTTATATAGTTAGAACATCCTCTCAAGCATTCCACATAAATTTTGGCAAACTTGAAATTCGGATACTGTAGGATAAGATCAATGGCCCCTTCTGGAGGAGAAAAGCCATCAAATTCCTCTTTTGAAAGGACTGGTGCGTCGTTTGTTTTGATTATTTCCTCGTCTCTACGAAAAGTAATCCCCCCAACCTCGATTAATTTTTTAAAGCATTCTTCATCTATTTTTAAACCTGAACTCAATAAGATCTTAAAAATCGAAAGTATTTTTTTTTCTCCTTCACCAATTACAGAAATATCGGCTTTAATAGTATCAAGAATAGACCTATCAGAACATAATGGACCTCCTATTACAATAGGGGCTTTTTTATTCACTCTTTTTATAATTTCCACAATGTTTTTTACAGCAAGATAATCCATCGTCATTGAAGCTACTAAAAAAACATTATATTTTTTAAAAATTTTCTTATTGAAATCGTTACCGAATACTTTTTCCGCTCTAATTATTTCAACATTAAGATTTTTTATATCTAATAAATAAAGTATTCCAGCAATTAATCTGGGCCCTCCTCCAATGAAATCTCTTGTAAATCTTCTTCTTTTCTTACCGATTGCTAAACAATCAATCATTAGCACGTTCATTTTGTTTTCACCCAATATAAATGAAGTAAATAAAAATAATATAAAAGAATATGGTTACTTTATTATCTATAAAAAAACGAAACTTAAGTCGATCTTATGTCTGGCGAGCATCTTAAAATAGGAAGGATAAATAAGGGCACTGTTATTGATCATATCGATGCTGGTTACGCAATAACAATTCTAACCCTTACGGGCTTAGATAAATCACCAAATTTGATGACGATAGGTGTAAATGTTCCCTCGTATAAATATAAGAAAAAAGATATCGTGAAAATTGAAAATGTCTTCTTAAACGATGTTCAGATGCAAAAAATTGCCATACTTAGTTCAAATGCGACAATTTCGTTGATAGATAATTTTCAAGTAATTGAAAAGAAAAAAGTATCAATACCTAAAGTGATTGAAAAAATAATAGTATGTGTAAATAAGACTTGCATTAGCAACTCCAATAAAGAACCTATAACTAGCGAATTTATTGTTTTAGAAGAAAAACCCTTAAAAATTCAATGCGCTTACTGTGATAGAATATACGATATTGATGAGATCATATTTGGTTCAAAAGAAAAAATTGAAAAGAAAGCTACTCAAGATTATCAACTATGATATAATTAAACTAAAAACTTTAGAAATAAATTCCCGTAAATGTAATTTTATATCCTACTCCAAGGAAATAAAGTACTGTGTTTGTGAAGACGCTTGTAAATATAAATAAAAAGAAAAATATGCTTAAACCTGGTTTTAAAACATTTTTCCATGTCCACTTATCCTCCTCGAATTCATATTTAAGGATACGATTTATAACAAAAGGGAAGAGAATTAACAACCCAATCATCCAAATAAAAAGCGTCCATCCAACAAAACCAACTAATCTCAGAAGAAAACCTCCCAAAGCCCCTATAACAGCGCGATACCAGTATATTTTAGTTTCTCTTTCAATCCGAAGGTCAAATTCTATTTCTTTTTGACTTTTTTGTTTTTCCTTTACAGGTTTAATTTCCTGTGTCTGCCGAACCTCTTTTAGTTTCTTTTCCGATAATTTCTTTTGTTTCAGTCTCTCTTTTTTAATATTGATTTTATGCCTGCTACGTATTTTCTTCTTCGGTTGTTGTTGCATAATAGATATTATACATCAAGTATAATAAATATTATAGAAACTATATTGAGCTAAGATAAAATTGGTTACAACGAATTTTTCGAACATTGATGTATTTGCAATTTCAAAAGAACTGGACGCTCTTTTAACCGGAAGTATGATATCCAATGTTTACGAAGTAGAAGATATGTTAATATTAAAATTAAACACTGATAAGGGAAGGAAAAATTTAATTATAAAAAGTGATTCCCGTATAAACCTTACAAACTACGATTACCCCATTCCAAAATATCCAAATCAATACATCATGTCTCTCAGAAAATTCTTAAAAAATAGAAGAATATTAAGCGTGTCGCAGTTTAATTTTGATAGAATAATTGTTCTCGAGTTAAGTAATCTCGATACTACCTCGTGGAAATTCATCATCGAACTCTTTAACAAGGGAAATTTTTTGTTATTAGATGAAAATAATATACTTAAAATAGCTAAAAAATATCGAAAATTCAAGGATAGAGATGTTTTAGCTGGGAAAGAATTTCTTTTTCCAAAATCTCGGGGTAAAGACTTTATTTCTATAAAAAAGGAAGAATTTAAAGATATAATTCGAGAAAAAGATGAAGAAATCGTTCGAATTCTTGCTAGAAATATCAATATTGCAGGTTTATACGCTGAAGAATTATGTTTAAGGGCAAATCTTGATAAGAAAAAATCGGGTATAAAACTCAATGAGGAGGAACTCGAATGTTTTTTTGATCAGTTTAAAACGATGAGAAACGAAATATTATTTGGCAAAATCAAACCATATATACTATTAGACGATGATAAAAGCGAAATAGGTGTTTATCCTTTCGAGCTTGAGATTTTCTCTGAAAAACACAAAAAAAATTACGAATCTTATAATAACGCTGTTGACGATTTTTATTCGAAAATAGATTCAGAAATTTTAAAAATGCCTAGCGATCAAAGAATTAACCAAAAAATAAAGAACCAAGAAAAAATTTTAAAGAACCAACTTGAATATATGGAAGAGTTGGAGAAAAAGAAAAGTAAATATTATGAACAAGGAGACTTCATTTATTCAAATTTTAAAATCTTAGAAAATTTATTACATGTAATCTCTTCAGCAAGAACTAAAGGATTTTCATGGGAAGAAATAAACCAAAAATTAGTTTCAGCTAAGGAAGAAAAAATGTCTGATGTGGAATATTTTGACCATATTGTCCCTGCAACAAAACAAATTGTATTAAAGACCAATGATGAAACCATTTACATTGATCTCACAAAAAGTATAGGAGAAAACGCTAGTATGATTTATGAAAAGGGAAAAAAAGCTGATAAGAAAATCAAGGGAACTTTACCCGCAATAGAACAAACAAGGGTTAAAATTGAGAAATTAAAAGAGGAAAAAGAACTCATCGAAGTTGAAGTTGATTTTCTAGTTAAAAAACCAAAAAAAAAATGGTATGAAAAATTTCATTGGTTTGTAACTTCTGATGATTTTCTTGTAGTGGGTGGAAAAGACGCCTCTTCGAATGAAATTATCTTCAAAAAATACTTGGATTCCCATGACCTCGTTTTTCATACTAATTTTCCGGGCTCTCCCTTAACCATCCTAAAAAATCCAGAAAGTAGAGAGATTCCTGAAAGGTCTATAAAAGAAGCTGCGGATTTTGTGGCGAGCTATTCTCGAGCATGGAAGGAATCTTGGGGTTTTGTAGATGTTTTTTATGTTCACCCTGAGCAAGTTTCAAAAACACCTCCTTCGGGAGAATTCTTGCCCAAAGGATCGTTTATGATAACTGGAAAAAAAAATATTATCAAAAACGCCAAGATAGAACTTGCAATATCGTTAGATTTTGAAGATTTAGGTCTAAATAATAACGAAACAACAAGAATAATGTATCCCAAATTAGTTTGTGGTCCTAAAAAAGCTATAGAAAAACACCAAAGTGGTGATATAGTTGTAATTAAACCTTCTAAAGCTGGTTTATCTAAAGGAAAGATTGCTAAAGAATTAAAAAATTTCTTTCTTAAAGCTTCGGATTCAAATAAAAAAAAATGGATTAAGCTTCTTTCGATAGACGAGATTTTATTATGCCTTCCGTCGGGATCCTCAATATTGAATGAGAATTAGATAAGATAATCTTCGTAGTAAAGCTCTCTATCATTAACATTTAGATCTTTTAGTCCATTTTTTTATTACTGGAATTATACAACAATTATCAAATAAAATACCATCAATGCCCTTTTTAATTATTTTCTTTATTTTCCTCAAGGGATTTGAATACTGTCTAAAATTCCAAGATAGGGCTAATATATTATTATCGTGGCAAATACGGATAAATTTAGAATTAACTTTTTCAGAACTAAGGCTAATCATATCGATTTTTTCAGGTATTTTTTTACTATTTAATAATTTATTGTATGTAAATCCAATTGCTTTTGTTATATTATAACACCCAAGGCCTTCTGGATATCTAAATTTAAAATCAATTAGCTCTTCAAGAATCCTACTGCTTAAAATGCAATCTTTTAACAATCCCTTTTCGAGTAGGTATTTGATTACATCTTTCCAGATTCCTTTAGTTTTAAGATCTAACATGAATTTTATTTTTCCTTGAAATTGCTCTAAAACATCGATTAGGAGCGGAATTTTAAAATGCCCAATTTTTGTTTCGAATTCTAAAATCTCATTGTAATCCATTAAATGAATGTACCCCTTACCATTTGTAGTTCTTTCTAAATTAGAATCGTGTATGATAACTAATTTTTCGTCCTTTGTTCGTCTAACATCAAATTCGATATAGTCTGCGCCGCATTCTAGAGCGTTTTCAAAAGCTATTAAGGTATTTTCTTCGAATTTTTCCAAGCTACCTCTATGACCAATATAAAGGAGGTTTGAAGTCATTTTTTTAATAGATCAAATTACCAGTCTTGAATCAAATAAAAATAAATTATAACAATTATCAATCCTATAAAGGTTATACCTAAAACGATAGTATTTCTAATTGTTTGAAATAAGGAAAAGAGAAAAACAGATACCATTCCCTTCCAATTGAGTGGCTTTCCTAATATATCTCCATAATTTCCCAAAAAGGTAGTCATTAATAAAAAGAAAAGTAAGGGGGATGCTATTTTTATAATATAATTAATAATATCTAACAAGCCATTGTTAGTTAACGCCAATATGGAAAAAAGATCGATTAAATTAAAGAAAATTGAAATAAAGAAAAAAATAGCAGCTAAAAATAATGTTATTTTCGCAGATCGAAACGCAAACTCTTCGTCAAGTATCAAGGTTTTTTCCTCACTACTTTCTCTCTCAAATTTTGGCATTTTATCTGACAATCCTCCTTATCTGTTTTTTAATCGTAATAACTTTGAATGTGTAAATAATGATTATGACGCCTGTTACTGAAAAGATAACGATGGATAATATAAAAAGTGAAAGCTCTAAATAATCTGTTTCTGTAGTTGGTGGTTGTAAAATATTGATAATAATCGTGGTACTATTTTTTATTGAATTTGGATAAGAATTTGATTCGCCATATATAAT
Source organism: Promethearchaeota archaeon (assembly GCA_016930515.1). Classification (GTDB taxonomy): domain Archaea; phylum Asgardarchaeota; class Lokiarchaeia; order Sigyniarchaeales; family SOKP01; genus FT1-020. The sequence goes on from JAFGGO010000050.1 coordinate 17,877, forward strand.
TTTAAAAGAATAAGCACTACTATACTCGAGTACTACGTCTTCTAATTCGTTTGAAATCCTTAATGGGATCTTAAATTCGTAAAAAACATTCTTTCCTTTAAGTCCGGCAGCACCTTCGCTACCATCTTGTTGAGAATCGATAGTAAAAATGTTATCATTTACATTATAATCTTTATATTCGTATTCTCCATTTGAAATGTTAACGAATTGAACTATTTTAGCGTCTTTATAATTGATCGTGTTGTTTGAAGTGCTATTCGAAATCATTAATCCAACAAATTCGGTCTCCTTATGCGATTCTAAATTAAAACTAATGGCGATATATAAGTTTGAACTGCTTTGTAATGCCCATAGTTCGCTTGGATTGGAGCTCGTATTTAAAAAATCGAGATTAGATGTTTTATTAGCCTCGCTCCACTCGTCAATACTCGTGTCAATAATTCCATCAATGACAGGTGCTTTTCCAAATCCTGGATCAATGTTTAAAAGGCAGTGTGTGCTTCCAATAACGGTGAAAAAAGAAAGCAAAACACACGAAATGAATAAACAACTTATAATAATTTTACCTGATTTCTTCACGATAATTATTCCATTTATTTGATAGATTAAATAAAAAAAAATGTAATTTTAAATTTATGAATTCTACCTTATATCTTAACATTGTGTTTTTATTTGTATTTTCGATTTTCCTTATTTCATTTACGATATCGATACATAAAACAAGGATTACTCATACATTTAATAGAAATATTTTAGCTATAGAGTTAATTTGATAGTTATTGATTGAAGTTTAAATGAAAAAGATATTAATCAAGAGTGCTTTTTTCACTTTAATGAAGAAGGTAAAAAGTATTTCAAATGCAATCCTTCTAAGAATTAACAAAAATTTTCGGAAGAAGATAATACCTTTTAAAAACCATCAATTCTTCAAAGATTATTCTTATGCATTTATCGTCGAATCAGCAACAGAAAAATGCATTAAAATGACAATCTACCCTCAAAATACATCTAATATTATTAAACTTGCAATACAAATTCCTGATGGGGAAGGCAATATAGTTAAAGAATTCCCACAAATTTTAAAAGACTATGGGCTGTTACACGCTTCTGGGCTCTTGAAGGTTGGAGAAATAATGGTATATGAATGTTATTTAAATGTAAAGTACAATTCTATTGAAATGGAAACATTAAAAAAAATATTGAATGGTATTGCTAACCCTTCAATAATTATTTCTTTTCAAAAAGTCAAAACTATTTAAAAAACCAAAAATTGAAAAATAACATGAATCCTTGGAAAATCTCTTTGAAATTTTCAGAAAGCAGCGGAACTGATCAAGAACTTGAGATGTACGATGCAAAACCTTATTTCGATGGATATTTAAAGCTGAAAAGGAGTTATTTTGATGGATTGATAAAAAATATAAAGATGACGAAGAATTACATTACAAGCAAGGCGATTGAAAAAGTTATATCACCAGATAACGATGAATGGACCCATAATCCGTGGCTACTTCTACTTGTTAAAGACAACGAAAAAAATAAATCGTTTTGGTTTTTCATTAAAAGAGAAAAAGACTTATCTGGATTATTAGTGGCTATTGGCCCAAAAAATTTAAGTGATTATCTAGATGCGAAGCCCTCTGAAGCAAGAAGTGAAATAAAACGCTTGATGAACTATTTAGTAACCTATCTAACTAAATTCAAATGTCTCGTGTTTCTTCCTAACTTCCTTCCTTAAGTTAGTTATATTGTTTTCAGGAGGCGATAATAGTTAAAAAAATCGAGTCTTATATTTATTCATTGTCTTTATCGTTCCTGATGTTTTCAATGGTGATATAATTATTCTTTTTCCATTAATTTCCGTAATAAGTGTTAAAGCCGTAATGATTAATTCTTTCGTAATGTGAGCACAACGAATGATTCCATAACCAGGATCTGTTTTAAAATCAACCAACCATAATCCAATCTTATTTGCTTCTTTCATTCCAAAAAAGCGCCATATCGACGACCAAATGCTTTTAAGAAACTCATTTTGGTCCAAATATTCAATATTCTCTGAAATAATTTTAAACAAGATATATCTCTGTCTTTCTCTTTTAACCATTTCTAAAATCCTCTCTCTTTAATAATTGAACACCCTCCTCAATTATATTCTTATTGATCCTTTTGTTTAGCCTATTTAACAAAAATTTTGGATGCTCTTCGAAGACTTTTTTGGCTTCTCCTAAAGGTAATTCTAACAGGGTGTTGAATATACTTGCTAAGCCTCGAGGATTCCTTAATTCAAATTTGGATTTAATATTTCCACTGATGATATAATTAACTCTTTCTTTTCTTACAAGCTCTAAAGATCTATACAACAATCGAAAGTTTTTTGATTGGATGCTCCTATTATTATTCAAAACGGGTGTAAAAGAAAATTCTACAAAAGAGTTGTTCTGTCTTATTAAAGATAGTATTCCAGGTGCAAGGGTTTTTAAAGCGTTTGGATCCGAAAAAGAGACAATATCAACTCGAGCGTCTTTTGCCGCGCTAATTTGAGTGTCTTTATTTAAAGATTCGACCGAAATTATATCAGATAGATTTCCAAGTGCTTTAATTTTTTTTTTTAAATTTTCCTTCCTCTCTTGCTTGATATTTATCCTGTAATAAATTTTTAAATCTGTAATTTCGTCGATTTTATTTCGAAGTTGTTGAGGTACAATATTTTCGTCCGTTATTGATTCTAATATCACAATATTTATTCCAAGAACTTTACATAATTGTAATTTATCTTTAATATCTTGAAAATCATTAATATTAATCCTCAATCTTGATTCAAAATATGACAACTAACAATGGCCTCAATTTTCAATAAACTTCTTGTTCGATGTTTTAAAATAGGATAGATTATTAATAAAATTTTTATTTATATATCACATCGTGGAAAAAAAAAGAAAACTCTCTGAAATTCGGAAAAAAATAAAAGAAAATAAAGCGATAGTATTCACCGTTCAAGAACTCTTAGATGCTATAGCTAATGGGGAAGAGGTCCAATTCGAGGATGTTGATGTAATTACGACTGCTACGAAAGGGTTAATGAGTGGTATCGCGGGAATATTTTCTTTTAGGCTGGTTCAACCGAAAACAGTAAGAAAGTTTACAGAGATCTCTCTTAATGGAATAATTGGATTTCCAGGACCGTGTCCAAATGAATATCTTGGGATAATAGATCTAATTGTATATGGGACCGGACATAGCGTAACAAGGGATAATTATTCTGGAGGAACTCTTTTTAGAGATCTTGTCGAGGGAAAGTTGGTCGAAGTCGTGGCAAAGTCCGTTGAGGGAAAAATCTTCCGCAAGGAAATGACTCTAGAAGATATGCAGTTTGCTAGGTTAATGGGCACTCGTCAAGCGATAAAGAATTACAACGCAATGATAAATCCTACAACGGAAAGAATCGATACTATCTTTTCAGTATTACCATTTGAACCAAACTCAAGTCAGATTACCTTTTCGGGGTGTGGAGCCCTTAATCCTTTTCAAAACGATCCCCTTTTTGAAACTTTTGGGGTTGGAATGCCAGTCTTAGTTAATGGGAGCATTGGACATTTAATTGGTCCTGGAACTCGTAATTATGTACAGAAGCCTAATATGATGACCATCGCCGATTTTCAAGGAATGAAACCAGAATATATGGGCTCTTTTAATACATCCTACGGACCGGAACCAATTTGCTCGATTGCCGTTCCAATTCCAATCCTTAGCGAATCAATTTTTGATAATATCGTAAAATCAGACAACCAAATCCCACTGACAATCTTAAATTTAGTTGGCCGAGAAAAATTAGGAGAAATAACCTATGGAGATGTTTGGAATAATAACTTTCTAGTTAAATTTCATTCACTCAAGTGCAAAAAATGTGAAAAATGTAATATAGAACAATTATGCCCGACACTAGCTTTCAACATCGTAAAAGGAATTGATAAAACAAGATGTTTTAATTGTGGCGCTTGTGTTATCGGATGTAAAGAGAATGCTTTTGAATGTGATTTAAAGACGATTAAATACGATAGAAGAGACATACCAATTGTTCTAAGGCAGTCGGATAGACACGGAGCAATTAAACTAGCAAAAGAATTAAAAAAGATGATCTTAGACGAAAAATTTATTTTAGAAAAGCCAACAGGTAAGTTAGAATTTGCTAAAAAAATGAAATAAATTATGATCCTCGTAAGATAAATGATGAAGGAGTTTATTTTCCTCTTCCTTGATTGGCTCCGATGCTCGGGCGGGTTTTTTCCGAGCCCCATCCTTTCTTATGCAATCCTCGCGCTCTTTTTCCAGCAGAAGTTAAACCTCGTGTAACTCGTTTTTTATGTTGGGCTTCAGTTATCCAATTTATTTTAGGATCGGATTGAATTACAGGATGGTTTGGATCGACCATAATAACCTCGTAATACCAATTCTTCCCATCGGCATATACTTTATAGCTATTTAAAACTTGCATGTTAGGATATTTTCTCTGTGCTCGTTCTTCGGCAATCCATTGTAGGTTTTTTCCTGTTGTATATTTGGACACTCCTAACGCTCTAGGTTTTCTTCCTTGTTTTGGTCTGATTTTATGTGCACCTCCCTTTCTTATCCTCGATCGGACGACTATATATCCTTGTTTAGCTTTATAACCCAAAGTTCTTGCTCTCGGAAGATTTGTTGGATTCTCAACCCTTTCTATAGATTTTCCTTTCCGATATTGAATTCCTCGATACCATTGAGGTGTTTGAAATGCTTTTTCGTGTTTTTCGAATGTCTCTTTGACATAGCTGTATCCTGACTTCATTAGTATATGCTCCAAATAATGTATGTTTCAATAAAATATATCATAATTTTAATTTTTTACCATTTTTTATGATGGACTTCCTATTGATAATTAAATAAAAAAGAGATTATTTTTTCAAAAATTGTGCTATTTGTTCTGCAATTGAGATTGCTGCGGATATTTGTGTTTCTTCTGTTGAACTACCAATATGGGGTGTAAGAATGAGATGTTCGTCCCAATCACATAATTCATTGTTTTTTGTCGGTTCTTCCTTGAAAACATCCAAACCAGCACCACCAATCTCCTTATTTTTCAAGGCCTTGACTAAGGCTTGTTCATCTACAAGTGCACCTCTTGCAGTGTTTATAAGAATGGTATTTTTACTCATTAACCTAATTTTTTCCTGATTGATAATATTTTCTGTGTGTTTATTAGCTGGGATGTGAAGAGAGATGATTTGAACGCTTTTAATAAGGTCCTCTATAGAAGAATATACAGTATAACCCATATTTTTTGCTTTTTTAATAAGTTCAGGCAATATGTCAAAAATTCCCACATCCATTTCTAATGCGGCACATTTTTTCGCCACTGCTTGACCTATATTTCCAAAACCAATCAATCCAACCTTTTTTTCCTTTAGAATAAAACCCATATAATCGTTCTTGCACCATTTCCCTCGGTGCATGGTTTTATCCGCTTTTGAAACGTGTCTGGCAAGGCTTAGCATTAAACATATGGCTAATTCTGCAACTGAATCCGAAGGGGCGTCTGGCGTGTTAAATACTTTAATGTTCATCTCTCCAGCCTTAATAAGGTCCACATTATCTAATCCAACACCAGCTCGACCAATCACCTTCAAATTTTTGGCGTTATCCAAGATTTCTGAAGTAAGTTTTGTTCTCGATCGAATAATAACGCCATTGTAGTTTCCAATTTCTTGCTTCAATTCCTCTGGAGTTATGCTAAACTTTTTAACGACTTCAAATCCTTGGTTTTCAAGAATTTTAATTCCTTCTTCTTCAAGCTTATCTGAAATGAGTATTCTCATTTGCTCATCAACATAATTTTTTTATTGTTTAGTAGTATAGTTTACTTAGACATAAAAGATTTATTTGTTTAAGGAAGATTCAAGATTGAACGATAAAAGGAATGAAAAGGATAAAATAGATGTTACAAATTTTCAAGTGGAACGCGAAGATGGATTACAAATTCAATACGATAAAGAACATTTAGAAGAACAATATCCTAACTTAATGGAGGAAATTGTAAACAAAAAGCAGGTACTTAATATTGATTCAATATGTATAAGTGAAGAAAATGATAAAATCAAAAGCTTTGAATCAAATAATCGTCCTGAAGAATTAATCAATCCCGGAGTAATGGATTTCCTAAGAAGGTGCAAGAAAAACGAGGAAGCTATAGAAATTTTAGATTTTTTATTACATAGAAATGAAATTACTAGCGAAGATTACGATTCTTACAAATCACAAATTAAAAAAGAAAACGGCCTAAAAGAACTCATTGAAGCCCATGGAGGGTTAAAAAAACCAGGGTATTACGAACGAAAATATTATAAAAATCCTAAATTCGAATCATATGGAAACAATAAAGAAATTAACAACAACTAAATTACAACCTGAGCGTTAAAGTAGAAAAATGATGAACTCAATGACAAGAAGAGTTATTGCTCATAACGATGATTTTGTCGCCCCAAACTGATTTCGAAAAACTTCAGGACGAAAATTCCTACTCTTCAGAAAAATTCACGATGTCTTCTTTTTCTCTAAATTTTTCTTGAGGTATTGCTTAAAATTATGTCCTCTTTCGGCTAAATGGAACTCATTATTCTCATTTTGAATTAATTTTAAATCAATTAAAACGGGAATCCTCCCTTTGATACAAGAAATTGGAAGTCCAGAAAAAATCTTTATGGTTTCTATATCTTTGGCGCCCTTATCTATTGCGTCCAAGATTTCTACACCCATATTTCCAAGTAAATATTTCAAGTCTTCTAAGGAATCGTTTTCTTTCGACATGATTTACTATTACTGTTATTCTATTCTTTTTTACCATTTTTTTTCTTTGGATTTGATGACAAGTCAGTTAAAAATGTTTGTATCTTCTTTTCTTTTGGGGATTGGACGCCTTTATTTCCAAGGCCCTTGAAAATTTCAGCCATTTCTTCCCGTTTTTGCTGCTTGTCGTTTTTACCTAAATCTTCCTGGCTTGGCATGTATCTATCAGCAATAACCGGTGCTCCTTCCTCTCCCTTTAATAATTTTCTCAAGTATTTCGGAAAATCCGTGGTTATTTGAAAATTAGTTTTTAATACGATATTATCTTTACCGTTTAATTGAATTTCTTCAATAAATTCGTGATTTTTCAAATAATCGATAGTTTTTACAAGAAAATCCTGATTTCGTTTCGGAATAATTTCATGTAATTGTTCTTTTAGAACCCTACCGTCCCTGAGTTTTGATAGAATATTATATTTTTTAGAGTCCGAGATGACTTGAAAAATTTGATAGGAATCTTCGTATAACTCTTCTTCTTTTTTTTTTTCGTGCTTGTTAAAAAAGTCAAGAATCCGGGGAAGTAATAAATCGTTAAGTTCGTCGTTCCGGTCAAAATTCTCGATAATACTAAGTGGTGGAATCCTTTCAGCATTCACTTCCTTTAGTAATAGGATGAATGTAGTCCAACCAATTTTGTTTTTAAATATAAATTTATTATCAACTAAAACATCGATCATTTCGTTAAAATTCTTATGAACAAAGTTGTTGTGAAACCATTCTGATAGACTTTCTAAAGTCATAGGCCCTTTTGAAAGCTTTTTCAGGGTTAAAAATATGTGATTTTTACTTAAAAGAGAAGCAATGATTTCTTCTTCGCTTTTTTCTCGCGTGTCCTCCTTTATTGTTCTAAATAAATCTTGAATATTTGATTTCATTAACTCGTGATTTTCGATGATAGTTTCCTTGAATTCCTCGTAGTTTGAAATGTCATTTATGTAGAAAGCAGCATATATTTCCTCATTTGCTTGGAGTGTTTTTGCAAAGTCAGAAAGTAATTGTGATATATTTTGTTCTATATCGATGTTGGTTTGCTGGTCGAAGATTACTGAAACCATTAACATGTCCCTGTTTCCTCGGGCCCATTCTGATGGAATCTCGAAGTAGTAATTCATGGAATAGGTATTTTCAAATGAATGGGTGAAAAAACCCTCGTTGAAAGTTTGGTCCATTATATTTGCGATTCTCACTGATAAATCTTGGTCTAATCCAGACTCAGGATATGTGTAAATGTTAATCGGGCCAATTTTTCTATGAAAATACGATAAAGCAACGACAATTTTCAATTCGTAGATCTCCCTTGTTGTTAATGAATTTATGTTGCGTCAAGACCAAATATAAGCCAATATTAAAAATTATATAGTCAAATAAGCTATTTAATTTTTAGTTTTTAAAATCGATCCACATTCTTGTTTTAAATTTTTATATCTTAACATAAAAAATAAAAGGTAAAACCGCCATTCTATGGTTAAATTGAAGTGAGAATTTTGATATGTGTCCTATAAAATTAGTCGGGTTCGATTTGGATGATTGCCTCTTTGACTCGACGGGTTTGTCCGAAAGAGCCAGGATCAAAGGTATAGAGGCAATGTTGGAACTGGGCTTGAAAGTGGATTGCCATGAAGCAATAAAAATTATTCAAGAAATAGTCCAAGAATATAGTTCAAATTTTTCCAAGCATTACGATTATTTCATACGCCGCTTAATTCACCAAAAAAAAAGACTGGAAATATCGTTTAATGACCAATATAAATACATTGCAGCAGCAATTATTGCATATCACAAGGAAAAGGTGGAATCTGTCAGGCTTTACGATGATGTTGAGCCGTGCTTAATAAATTTAAAGAAAATTGGATTAAAATCAATGATTATTAGCGATGGAGATCCTATCAAGCAAAATGAAAAGATTCTAAGACTTGGTCTCCACAAGCTCATTGACAACATTTTTATTTCTGACGAAATTGGAATTAAAAAACCCAATCCTCAATTATTCTTGTATGGCTTGAAAAAATCTGGAGTATCTGGACAAGAAGCCATTTATATTGGAGATCGAATAGATATGGATATAATACCAGCGAAATATAGCAAGATTCATACTGTTTATGTCCATAGAGGTGGAAAACACGATATAAAAAAGACTGGATTGAAAGTAACTAAAGATAAGGAACCCGATTATTATATATCGTCCTTCAACGAAATATTTCCGATTATAGATGAATTAAACGAAAAAATTCCTTGAACTTATGAAAATTGCTTGCATTCAGCCAGAAGTGGCTGCTACCCGTAATGAATGTTATACTAATGTTGAATCAATTATTCGAGACTTGACTGATCAATATGAAAATTGCGATATTGTTTGCTTGCCAGAAAGATGGACCCCTTATTCGATTGATGTTTTTAAAAATTTCCAACAGGAGAGGGGGGATGATTATCTTTTCGTAAAAAAATTAGCTAGGACCTATCGAATCAACCTTCTATCGGGGGGAATTTGGGAGAAAAGAGAATATTCTAAAAAGCCATTTGTGACATGTTATTTCTTTAACGATAAAGGAGAGGAGGTTACCCGTCAAGACAAGATTCACCTTTATGCCTATGAAAGAGGCATTTTTCAAGGGGGAAAAGAATTAAAGATAGTAAGATTTAAAGAGGTGAATTTTGCAATCTTGATCTGCTTTGATGTGGCGTTTTACGAAACCCCCCGATTAGCAGCAGAAAATGGTGCAGATCTCGTGTTTTCACCTACTCAAATTAGAGAAGAAGGATTATACAACTGGAATATTTATTTACAAGCGAGATCGCTCGAAAATCGAATGCCCATTGCTGCGTGCAATACACTTGGAAAAATAAATAATAGAAATTTCCCAGGAAAAAGCAAGATTATTTCATTTTTGGAGGGAGATAGCACGCCTTCTAAGTTGCGCGTTTTAGAGGCACCTGAAAACCAAAGCGGGTTTATATACGACGATATCGATCTTGATTTTCCAAAAAAAATTCGATCCATTAGAATAAGCGAAAAAATCGAAAAAACCAAAATTATTATTAGTAAAATTAGTTGAAAAGTATATCATAAATTTTAATCATTGATTTGAGTTGATTGCTGATTTCGAAAGAAATTAAAAAAGTGCTATTTGTTGGACTTGACGACGGTGGAAAGACTTCGATAATGTATGTCCTCAATAAAAAGTTCAGCTTGCTCAGATCAATCAAACCAACGAAGAAAGCGAAAATAACTGCTCAAAAATTCTTACTGTTAGGTTTAGAGATTATTAACTGGGATTTGGGTGGACAAGAAAATTTCAGGAATATCTACCTTCAAAGATACGAGAAGTATTTTTCGGATGTTCAGACGATCTTTTATGTTATCGATATTCAAGACACGCGCAGGTTTGAGGAAGCCAAGGAATATTTAAAATCGATAGTTGAAATTATGGTTCGCATGAAGCAAAAAGACGCACATTTTTTAGTCTTGCTCCATAAATGTGATCCAGATATAAGAAACAACGAAGATACTGTGAAAAATTTAAAAGTTTTGCAAGAGCAAATTGAAAAAGCAAATCCTAATACTTCCTTTTTGTTTTACACGACATCGATATACGACGAACCGAGTTTGTACAAACCATTCTCAGACGGTGTAATTGCTTTTTCACATAAAGCGAAAATGGTAGAAACCTTGCTAAAGGATTATATGGGCAAATCCTTCAATAGTGCAACGGTCATTCTAGACGAACATAATTTTATCATTGCGAGCAGGGCAACAAAAACCGAATATGAGACTATATGTGAAGAGATCGCTCCGAGATTGACTCCAAGTATGGAAAAACTAGAAACACTAAACATTGATACGATTGATATAGTTATTCGTTTTACATCTATCTTTCCCGAGTCTGACGAACATAGGGAGGGTATGGTGTTTTTAAAAAAAATAGACCTTAAGGAAGAACGGCTTTACTTGGTAGCTTTATGCTTGAACCATAAAGTCAAGACGAGATCCTATGACCTCCTTCCGCAGCTCGCGAGCAATCTAAGGGAACTTTTAGAAAGCTATTAATTCATAAGCGATAATTGCGTTTAGGAGCCCATTTTTGAGGCTTCTCTCTCTGGTTAATATATATATTTTTTAGATTTTTTTAAATTTATTTTTACTTCCATTGACCTCTATCGGTGGGGTTTAAATACTGCTGTTAAAAGAAACTTGTAAAGTATAAAATTAAATAAAAAATAATTGAAAATGATTGCAAAACAAATGCAATATGTTGGACCAAGAGCCATATTTGATCCCAATTTTGTTCCTCCAAAATTACTATATCGAAAAAAGGAAGAGGTTTCGATATATTCAATGTTGCGCGATTCACTATCAGACAATTACAACATGAACATGTTATTTCAGGGGATAGACGGGATTGGAAAGAAAGTTCTCGTCCAAAAAGTAGTCAGGGACTTGATAAGCAAGGTCGAAGATGTTACTTCCGTAAGTAAATTCTGCGTAGACTGCAGGGAAAAAACTTTTGAAGACGTCCTTATTTCAATGCTCTCACAAATCTTAAAAAAATTGGATTTAAGCTTGGAAATGAACGCGGTACTTAATTCGACACCTTCTCGTCTTTGGACTCTTTATAAACTTGCGTGCAAAAAACTAGGCCGTACATCGCTCGTGATTCTTAATAACATCGAATATTTGAAACCAGAAAAATACAAAAAATTTCTCTCGAGCGCCAAGGAAATTAATGTGTCCTTAATTTCAACCGTAAATCGGATCTTGAGACCTTCCACAATCGACCTCCTCCCCGAATTTGATTTTAAAAAAAAACTTCGATTTTTCTCGTATAAAGAACTTAACTCAATTTTAAGACAAAGAGCGCGCTTAACATTTGCAAAGGAAATTGATAGAGATGTTATCGACTTTATTGCAGATGTTACCTTTGAACACCATATCCCTGTACCTGGAAAGGGGATTGAAGTGTTTCGAGAATGTTATCCCCTTCTTAAATCAAATTCGACCATTGATTTAAACGAAATGCTTGATGTTTGCAAAAATCAGTTCGATTCCTTCCGAATGTCAGACGACTTTGGAGTACTTTCCTATCTCGCGGAAGAAGATCTCTTGACAATAATATTTCTTGATAATTTATCCAATCATTTCCTTAAAAAAGCAAAATTTTATGTTTCTTCTACCGAACTCCGGGAACTATACGATATTTCGTGTGAATCACTCGAATATAGGAAGAACACGCCCGAATACGATTCGTTAATTCATAAATTCGTAAATGTGGGGATTTTAAGCCTTTCTCGAAAACCACGCATCTCTCCCAATTACTCATTTAAAACAAGAAATGCGGTAGATAACGACTCGTATTTCATGATAATTTGTCCACATCAGCTCAAATCCATCGTTGATGTCATCTTCGGAAAATTATAGCAATTGATATTTCTCTTCATAATATTTTTCCTAAAACTTTTTTTAAAAAATCTGCTATATTCATATTATCATAATGGACTAAGTGTTGAAAAATGGAGGCTTATTTTGACCTGGATTTCTAAAATCTCCATGTCGGGATTCAAATCGTTTGGAGAAAGAACGGTAACAATCAGACTTTCGAGCGGATTTACTTGTATCGTTGGTCCGAACGGAGCAGGAAAGTCAAATATCATTGACGCCCTTTGTTTTTGCTTGGGTAGGTTAAGTAAAAAAACAATGAGGGCAAAAAGTTTAGAAGACCTCATCTTTGCGGGAGCGAAGGGAAAAAACCCATCCAATCGAGCATCTGTTACTATTTATTTTGATAATAGGGAAAAACTATTTCCAGGAGAAGGTGATTCTTTTAGCATAACGAGGACGATCAAGAGAGGTGGTGGTGGTGGCTACAAGATGAACGGTGAAAAAGTCACTCGCCAGCAGATTCTCAACGCCTTAGCAGCAGCGAACATTGACCCTGAAGGAAGCAACCAATTTGTCCTCCAAGGTAAGATCGTCGAGCTCACGCATATGAATGCCGAAGATAGACGCAAGTTTATCGAGGAACTCATTGGACTTCAAAAATACGACGATATGAAGAATGCAACCATGAAAGAACTGGAAAAGGCGGAGCGAGATCTCGGTCAATTTGAAGCCATATTCAAGGAAGTTTCAACCCAACTCCAAAAAGTCGAAAAAGAAAAAAACGATGCTCTTGCTTGGAAGGAATTAGAAGAAAAAATAAATTTATATAACGCTCAACTTATCGCTATAAAGATCACTAAGCTCAGGAAAGAAGAAGACGAGCTCGAAGCCAGTATCGAGGAATCTCAAAAAGTTATTGAAGAACTCGAGGAAAAAATCACGCATCAAGAGGATCTCATGAAGCAAGAATCCTTAGTAATGGATGGCATCCAAAGTACCATTACTGAAAAGGAAAACGAGCGAGAACAGATAAAAGAAAGCATAACGCAGATAAAAACGCAATTATCCTCCAATAAAACAACATTGAGTTACTCCAAAAACACCATTGAAAAACTCACGCAGGACATTGAAAACCTGAAAAGTAAGCAAATTGTACTTGAAGAGGGTCAAACTCTTGATGGGCTTATTGAAAACGCTTCTAAGGAAAACGAAAATATTGAAAATAACATCGAAACCGCTAAACAAGAAATAGAGAAGAGCCAGGAAAGCCAAGCGGAGTTTGATTCAAAGATCAAGAGTAGCGAAAGCGATAAGTCCAACTTGAAAGCAGAAATCTCGAAGATAAAACAGAAAATATCATCAAACAACGCTCAGATTAAAATTCTAAGGGAAAATATCGTCAAGAACGAGTCAAAAAGAGAGAAACTCCAACAAGAGCTCGATCGACTCAAGGGAGATGCCGAGGGGATTGACGAGGCAATAAAGCAGGCAAGAGATGTTGAAAACTCTATTAGAAAAAATATAGATGATCTAAACAAGAAGGTATCAGAAGAAAATCAGAAACAAAAAGACCTTGAACGAAAAATAAACGATACACAGGAAAAAAAAAACCAACTGGCAAGAAAGATCTCAGACTTTCAAGCTACGCTTTCTTCTGCGAACACGGAAGTAAAAATGAACCTCGACCGGATTGAGAACCTTAACAAGCAAAAAGCGTCCATTGAGGCGAAGATAAAGGACTTAAGTAAGGGAAAAGATTCCGAAGAGGCGTTAAAAGCCTTACTCAAGGAGAAGGAAGCGATAACATCCGTACTGGGGGGGTTGAAACAAAGGGCTAAAGAAGAAGACTCCGTTTTTAGGAAAAACGAGAAAGAACTGGAACTCAAGGAGATGCAACAGTCAGCATTGATTACTGAAATCAACGATCATAAGGGTAAGATTAATAACATTAATACCGAACTCAAATTGCTCAAGAAAGAATACACGGGGCTAGAACGAGAAAAAAAAGACTTAGAGATGAAGGTTGACTCAATTAGTAAGACGAATACGACTATTGAATCGGAATTTGAAACGCTCAATATTAAAAAGGACAACATCACTCGAAGAATAGAGGAATTAAATGAGGAAAAGAATGGAGTGCTAAAGCGCATTGAAAGCTCCGAAGAGGATTACGAGCGCAACAAGGACGACATTTCTGGCGTCCTTCAAATCCTTAACATGCTTACTCAGAACATCAGCATTTCCGTTGACTCCATCAAGGGGGACATACAACTTTCAAATGCCGAATCTATAGAAGTATCAGCGGGAAAGTTCCGAGATTTTATTAAGGACATCATCGAGATTATGAGAACTTTACAGGATGTAGATGTTGACGCCAAGGAAGGGGATGAGTCTGGAATGCTCCTTAATTCCATTGTAACTACTTTAAATATATTTACGGAAAACGCAGATGGCACCATTGAACAGCTCATTGAGAAGGTTAAACTTTCGTCTGATGTTGCCATTCAAGAATCTACTTCAAAATTCGACACGTTCGTTCAGGACTTGATGGATATCTTACAAACAGTTCCTATTTCGCTCAAGAAGTTAACATTGTCGAAAGGCCAGGAACTTTACAAGCAACTCGAGGAGATCTCTGATAGCATCAAGTCGCAATCGGACGATCTGACTGAAGTCGAAAAGAAAAGGACCGAACTTGACATCAAGCTCAAGCACGACACGGAGAATCTTTTAGCGTATAAAAGAAGGCTTGAAGAAATCGACAAGAGGATACAAGACCTCAACGCAAAGATCGCTAAGTCGGATGATGAAATAAACGAGAGGGCAGAAAGCGTCAATAATAAGCAGGAGGACGTCCAAAAGTTCGAGAACGATGTCATGGCCCTCAAGAAAACGAAAGAAGAATATTGGGAGAAAATCTCTAAAATCCAAGAAGAAATCGACGCCAAACAAAAGGAATTCGATGAATTCCAAAACAAACTCCAAGAACTTAAGGGTATTCAAAATCTATTCGAACGAATTGACGAGATTAACGAAAATATTGGTGCTCTCAATACCACGATAGAGGAAAAGAAAAAAGCCGTACTGGACATCGAAACTAGCTCTAAAAATGTAGAAGCAGAGCAAGAGACGCTTCAAAAAGAGATTAATGGTTTGAATTCTGATAAAGAACAATTCTGGGTCGTGACAGAGGATCTGCGAAAGAAAAAGGAAGGAGAAAGCAAGAAATTAGAAGAAGTTATCGACCGCATCCGTGGCTTGGAAAACGTGATGAGGATCATCACGTCTATCGAGGATTTAACGAAAGAAAACGAGGAAGCAAGTGCTAACATACAAACGAGTGATAAGGAGATCGAAACTCTCAACGCTCAGGTAGACGGCATTCAAGCTAAGGTTGATGAGGTACAGGGCGTAATCGACTCTTTATCAGAAGAAAAATCGAAAGAAATCGATGTTCAAAAAGGCGCTCAAAAGAAACTCAATGACCTTAATAAGGAACTCCAGAAATCTCAAAGCAGGCTCAACGAGCTAAACAAGAACAAGGAACGACAACAACAAATAGTTACGTTGGGTGAGGAAATAAAGGCAACTGAGAAAAGCCTTGAAAATGTCGTCCAGGAAATAGAATCCTTGGAAGGAGGGCTGAGTGAAAAGAATACCGTCTTGGACGAAAAGCAAGAGGAAATTAATAAATACCTCGCAGAAAAGGACGAATCGTGGAAGAAGCAAAAGCAATACCAAAAAGCGTACACCGACCTAAAAAGCGACCTATCGCTCGAAAGTTCCAAATTAAACAATTTTGAGTCTAAAAAAATCATTTGCAACGACCAAATTGAGGCCCTGTTCCATCGATCCAAGGATTACGGTGCCATACCACAAGTGACCGAGGACCTTACCGAGGAAGGGCTCCAGTCGGACATTGAATTATCAACGAAAAAGAAGAAAGCGCTCGAACCGGTCAACCTCAAGGCGATAGATCAGTACGATGTGGTCAAGGAACGGTTTGACGAGATCGACATGCGTCGTCAGACCATACAACGAGAACGAAAAGCTATATTAGACGCTATCGAGAAGATCGAGCTTGAAAAGACGAGATCGTTCATGAAAGCCTATCACGAGATCAATCGGGAGTTTTCGCGCATTTTTCAGAAGCTCTCGCCTGGTGGATCGGCAAAAATGATTCTCGATAGACCCGATTCGCCGTTCGAAGGTGGAATTTCGATTGAAGCTCGACCCAGAGGTAAGAAAATCAGTTCGCTTGAAATTTTAAGTGGTGGTGAGAAAACGCTCGTGGCGCTCTCGTTCATATTTGCCGTGCAGGAGTTTTACCCCGCTCCGTTTTACGTAATGGATGAAATTGATGCGGCCTTGGACGGTCCCAACGTGCATCGCGTCTCAACCGTGATTCAGGAGTTTTCTAGTCAAGCACAGTTCCTTGTCATCAGTCACCGTGAAGAAAACATCGTCAACTCCGACAGAATTTACGGAGTCGCCATGCAACAAAGTGGCATTACCGACATCTTCAGTGTCGATCTGGAACAAGAAGCAAAACGCCTCCTTGAGATAGAAGAGGATCAGAAAGAAGGGGAAGAGGAAAGTGAAGATGAAACTTCAGACGATAATGAGGATAACCTTAGCGATGAATAAACCTTATTTGGGGCAAATTTTTCCTCATTCGCATGGTTTTTTATTTAAACTAATGACTATTTTAAGTTCCTTAAATTTATTCTTAAATTGGAAAGATCAATTTCTTCAGGTTGTTTTTTAAAAAGATTCGATATTTTCTCTTCTAATTCCTTGATAGATAAGAATTTCATTGAATCTTCTATTGTAATCAGGCTTGGAACAATAAATTTTTCTTCATTTAATATGTTATTATCCTTCATTTCAACCATTTAGAAGCGTAATATTTTCTATAATAATATTGAACATTTTGTTTTTAAACTCCTATTTATAATTTCCCTAATAAAAATTGAGTTTCAATTCTTTACCAGGTTATTTTAAATAGGAAAGGCGGAATCATATTTGTTAAGACAAGTATTAATTCAAGAGTGGGCGCGAATGGGAGGTACATCTCGTAAAAAACACGAAAGAAAACATGAGAAAAGAATTAATAAAGAAAAACAAAAGGATAAGAAATTTATTTACGGGAGGAATGAGATGTGGCGTAAATATTTCGACTGGTATTACATTGAAACCTTAAACAAAGGCTTGGGAGTGAGTAAAAAAAATAGTTACGTGGATTCTAACGGGTATTTACGATGGAAGGCCAACGATCGCTTGGTCCATCGCGATATCGCCAAACAATGCATTTATAATAAAAAATCGTTTGCCCTACCATTCTCTTGCTACGAAGTTCACCATAAAAACAGAAACGAGCTCGATAACAATCTGAGTAACCTCGAAATCCTAAACCCCGAAGAGCACGCTCTCGTTCACGCAGGGGAAAAAAAAAAAGAAAAAACAAAAAAAGCACGATAAGAAAAAAGAAAAAAAAGCAGCATACCAGAATGATCCGAAATACATGAGGATCGCTAAGGCAGATTACAAGTAAAGGGAAAAGCACGAGTTAATCTACCTTGATGGTGAGTATAAGCGTTGGTATCCAGTAAAAGATTTATTAGTGCGAGACGGATATATTTACACTCCTCGATGGGCAATAAAAAAAAATAAAAATGATCATTTTAAAGATCTTTATATTTTTCACAAAATTGCACCATAATAGACCTCAAAAGTGTGTCCGTAAGTTACGCCGATAGTACTCGCAGTTTGCTCAAAATCTCGATCCAATAGAACTCGGCCAGTTATTGTGGCAATGCTTATGTAATGTGCTTCTAGTTTAAGGCTATTAACGACGGACGGAAGGATCTCTCTAAATTTTTCGTTACTTTCTATTATTTGAGTTATCGTTTTTTGGTCAGTCGCCCCTACTTGCGTTTTAAAATAAAAAATCAACTGAGCGGTAGTGGATAATTCACTATTTTTATAGAATGGTTGTTTTTCGGGCGGTCCGTGTTTTTCTTCCCAAGTACGGCAGATAAACGGTATTTGACACGCAAACCAATACCACACTTGACGGATGAAAAAATGAACAATACCAGAAGTTGGGTTCCAAATATTACCAACTATTCCCATATGATCGTGCGAAATCATGACATATTTTTTATCTTTCTCCTTCCATTCGTTTTTAGTATATATTTTACCACAATATTGCATTATTTTATCTTCAACAAACGCTCTTGGAATCGTTTTTGGATATTCGCTCGATAAAAGCACCACAATTTCAAATCGAATTCGTGGATCAGAAATTACTAAAAGATGGCCCCTCCAGATCATATAATTGTATTTTGGATCTTTTTCAGGAACCAAAAGAAACCAAGGTGCTCCACCTGTGGAACTACCCATTGTTTTCAGGTAATTCAAATATTGCATCATCGCAGCAATCTCCAATTTGACGCGACTTTTCCAGGCTGGATGCCTTGGGCCTATTGTTCCTGCTTTGGAGGGAAAATTTGGGATAAAATACTCTGCTACTGTTGGCATCCAATCTCCTTTCTTGTGCCATCCTTCGACACCAAGTTGATGACGAATTTTTCTTGCCTCTTCAAGAAGATGTTCCGCAGAAATGTTATCTTTATCATTTCCTCTAATAAGAAGACATTCTGCTAATTCTATCATTCCTCGGGCCTCTCCAATTCGATTTTTAAGTTTCTGATCGATAGTAATTGCTTTTTTATGGTTATTAATTGCAGCATCAATATTTCCGATTACTCGATTTAAGGATCCTATATCATTGTAACGAATTGCGATCATTTCTTGATTACCAATTTTCACTTCTAAATCTAAAGCTTCTTGATAATATTCAAGCGCTTGTTTTGGATTAGTCTTTTTACATGTATCTCCAGTTAGTCCTGTTAATTTAGCCATTAGAGCGAGATCTTTTTCTTCTCCTCTTGATTTTTCCATATTCAAAGCAGTTTTGAATTTCTTCAAAGCAATATCGTCCATCCCATATTTTTGATCTATAATACCAAGAGTCATGAGCGTCGATACTTGAATAATGGGATTTTTTAATTTTTCACCTATATCTGAAGCTTGAAAGAGAGGATATTTTGCAGCAGCCATCTCACCTGTCTGAATCAATAATTTTCCTTGATTAATTAATGCCATTGCTAAAGGAAATCCCCCTGGATCGCTTCTTTTTGTTAATGATATTATCCTATTTTGTATTGGAGCTGCTAAACTAAATCGATTGTAATTAATAAAAAGGTTTTCTACAAAACGGAGTGCACTAATTTCATTAGGTGGTTCGAAATGTGTATCTAACCATAGTTCGATAGGAATAGTATTATCTCCTTTTGATTTATCTAATTGGTTGTCTATTGTGTTGGGAAACATCATTCTTAAAATTTCAAGTGTTTGTCCTTGAACGAGTCTAACAGGTATATCTATTCTCTCTCCAATATTTCTTAATAGTTCAAAAATATCCCTGGATCCTTGTTTAGGGATTTCATCCTCCTCTAATTGAAGAATTTCTCTTGGATTTAAAATTAAAGGTTTTTTACCGTCTCTATCACTGTGATGATCAATCCATATTAAACCAACAAGACCATCCATTCGAGATAGTTCAGGCATTATATCAAAATCGTCTCCTCCACCATATCCCATTACAATTAATATCCTCCCTTCGTCGATCTTTTCGAATAAATGACGCTGATAAAGAGGTAATGAAAATATTTCTTCTCCGGGAGCTTTATCTTTAGAAAGTGCATCCAATGTAGTTTTGATGCTATTTCGTGTCTTTTTTCCCGTGAAATAATTAATAGGAGATCCGTGGATTTTATAAACACGGTATTGATTTAATTTTGAATCTGGATCTTGATATTGAATAAAATCTTCGGGAGTTATTACTGCGATTCTGGAATATTCTGAATTAATTTCAATATTACTCAAGGCATGCTCTATTAAACAATCGAAATTAGTTGTTAGAACAAGATCTCCCGAAATAATCCGGTTAGCTAAAAATTGATGCAATGAGTTTGGTAATACATTCTCTTGTACGAAATAATCCATCAATTTTAGTTTAGGATCTATTTGATCCCGCCATTCCTGTATAACTCTTTCATAACGGAGCTCCTTAAGTGATAAAAGATCGTTCTCGAATTTTAGAGCAGAAAAATGTATTATAGCTGAGATGATTCGATGAACTGAAGCCAATCCTGCCGGTTTATCAACAGAGATTCCCGCTCCAACTAACCAAGTTATTGATCTTGATGAAATCAGATCTAATATTTCATCATTCATGTTTTTCCAATCAAAAATATTTTGAATTTTAATATTATTTTTTATTAAATCACACGAGATTAATAACCTGTTAAATAAAGATAATATATTTAAAA
>JAFGGO010000051.1 GCA_016930515.1 Promethearchaeota archaeon
AACAATTGCTCCATCTCATTTAGGAGGCTTTATGGATACATGGAGAGAAATAAAGCCTCTTTCTGCTGAGGGATTGTCGCTTCAAATGAAAAAAGTATGTATGGTTCAGAATCCATCCTGCGATTATTTAATTAATAATTTTTTAGAATGTAAGCATATATGCGAAGAAGTTGCATATTTCTTGTTAGATTCAATAAAAAAAAAATTACTCGATTTCGTGAAAACTCAAGGTCTTGATGTAGAGGGGCATTATCCCTTGTATAAATTACTGGAATCTTGGAATAGATGAGGATTAAGATTAGAATGAGAAATCAATTATATAAATCCAAGATCAGAAAAAACTTGTTTAATTTGATTATCTAAAATAAATCCAACGAAATGATTAGATTTACAATGCATGATAAAAAACTTGTTTCATAAACCTACCAGATCAATTTATATATTAACATTGATAATAATAATTATATTTCAATCTAAAGACAAAATTTACTAAAACTAGGCGAAATTATGAAAAGAAATTCAATTAAAAAAATCAAACCAAAAACTTTAGCTCTAGGTTCATTTTTAATACTTTTTTTATTCATGAATACTGTGATAATGTTTTTTCCACCATCAGTGATGGCTAAACCATTCAAAGGTGTTTATGAAGGGAATTTAAATGAAGTGGAAGATAAAACCGATCAAATTAATCTCTATTCGCAAAGAACAAGAACCCTTGAATTTGAAGTCTCAAGTGAAAATATCGATATTTCCGAACTGATCGCACCAAATGGGGAACTTTGCAATCGAATTACGCTAAAAGATGCTAATGGTTTGGGTCAAGCAGGAAAACCTCAATTGCCCTATAAGACGCTACAAGTCTTGGTACCATTTGGATACGAATTAAAAGATATAGAATTCGATCTGCGTCAATCGAATATTGAATTTTTACAGCATAAATTGGAAGCCTCAAGCCAAAAAATGATTTTGGGTTCTGATGAAACACCCGAATATAAGTTTGACTCATATATTTATGGCTCTAATAATCTTTTTCCTGGCAATTATTACTCCGTTGAGGGTGTTTATGGCTTAAGAGGATATCAAATTCTTGTGCTCAATTTGTTTCCCGTCCAATACATTCCAAGCGAAAACAAGCTTTTGATTGTTAAAGACATGAGAGTAAAAATTAACTTAGAAAAAGATGTTAATTTGGTCGTGGAAGACAGTCTCTTGAGAGGTTTTAACAAGGACGAAGAAATGGTCTTATTGATGGTACAAAATCCCGAAGATATTACTTCTTATCGTAACATTCTCAGTTCAACTCTTGATTTGCCTCCGGCGTCGTACGATTACGTGATTATCACGAACGACGCCTTGAAGAATTCTGGTGGCGCCTATACCTTCCAAGATCTTGCTGACTATAAGAACTCAATCGGAATAAGTACCACGATCGTCACGGTTGAAGATATATATGCGAATTATTCAGGTGTCGATAACCAGGAAAAGATACGTAATTTCATTATTGATGCCTATAACGAATGGGGGATCGAATATGTGCTTCTTGGAGGAGATGGAGACGGTACACCAGGAGGAGATTCAATCATTCCTACAAGAGGTTTTTATGATGGACAAGTAGGCGATACTAATGTCCCATCAGACTTGTATTACGCAGCACTCGATGGGAATTGGAACGACGATGGTGATTCGTATTGGGGTGAAATAGGCGAGGAAGATCTTTACGCTGAAGTCTATGTCGGACGAGCTCCCGTAGATTCTGAACAAGAATTATCTAATTTTATCATGAAGACGCTCGCTCACGAAACGACCTCCGATGCATACTTATCCGAAGCACTCATGTTAGGAGAGTATTTAGGATCCCATTTTGGAATCCCCTGGGGAGGGGCTTCTAAGGACGAGGTTAAGGACGGCTCAACCAACAACGGATACGAAACAGTAGGATTTCCGCCAGAATACAACATGTCCACCTTATACGATCGCGATTTGGATCCCTATGAATGGGACAGCTCGGACCTCATTCCCATTTTAAATAGCGGCGTTCACGTCATAAATCACCTGGGACACGCAAATGTCAATACCGTCATGAAAATGACCATAAGCGAAGTAGATTCTCTCGTGAACGATAAATACTTTTTTGTATATAGTCAAGGGTGCTATTGTGGGGCCTTCGACAATAGGAGCGATTATGGTTACTACTATGATTTTGATTGTATCGTTGAACATTTTGTGACATCAGAACACGGCGCTTTTGCGTTCGTTGCCAATAGCCGTTATGGTGTTGGCGATGCATATGGGACCAACGGTCCTTCTCAATTTTTTGATCGCCAATTCTTTGATGCTATTTTTAACGAATCGATCGTAGAAATTGGAAGGGCAAATCAAGACTCGAAACACGACACCATTCCCTTTTTAAGCCAAGATTATGTGCGGTTTTGCTATTATGAATTGAATCTATTTGGAGATCCTACCGCGAATTTACTACCACAACCAAACGAAATCGCTCCGATCCTTACCAGCGAATCGGTAGCGCCCAAAAAGGGTTATCAAGACACTCAAATTACCTTCAGAGTGAATTATACGGACTCTGATAATAATGCCCCTTCTAAAATCCATGTAATCATTAATGGGACCAAATATAATATGGAGAAACAAGATCAAAGTGATAAAAATTATACGGACGGTTGCATGTATCAACTCACGACTTATCTACAATCGGCGAGCAATAATTACTCCTATTTTTTCCAATGCAGTGATGGAAAATTTATGGTGTCCACAGCTGAATATGATGATATTGAGATTTTATATTCAAATGCGATGGCGCCATCTTTAAGTAATAGTCAACTTAATCCTCCTCAAGGATACACAAACGCAACAACCTTCGAATATGCTATAACCTATACTGATCCAGACAACAACGCTCCCTCGAGCGTGAATGTCACCATTGATTCCTCAAGTACATTTGAGATGATAAAACAGGATCCTCTGGATGATAACTACATAGACGGATGCCTTTATAGATATTCAACGACTTTTGAAAACGCTGGTATACACGATTACTCCTTCTCTTGTTCCGATGGTGTTTATTATTATCAAACAGGGACCGAAAGTGGACCGGATGTGGAAGTCTTGATTTTACCTTTCGATGGGATGTATATTAATTATATGTTTACTTTAAGGGGTAACGAGGTGCTCAGTAGGTTTGAATATAGTTATCAAGACGATTCGACATTCCTAGTCAATTGGATGATATATGATCCAATGATTTCTGGATGGTATCTTTCCTCCTCTTACGAAATCGATGTAGAAACGAGATTGATGAAAGTTGTTTACGATGGTGGTATTAATTTTGGTAACTATCACACGCCTATGTGGATCTATCCAAATGTTCTCGTTGGAGATCTCGTCCCGATCGCAGTGGATGGGGAGGGAGATCACGACTTTCTTGTTTCTGAGGAAAAATCGGTATATATCCAACAATTTGGAGATGTTGATATCTTTGAACTCGTCGATCTTGACTTGCCTGGGGGAATTGCGTGGTATGAAAAGACCTCCGGAATTCTTTTAAACGGTTCCTATCCCTTTTATAGTGGTACTTACGAATATTCCTTCAATCTATTAAGCACGAACGTGGATGTAGATGTATCAGGAGGAGATGATCCTATCGCTGATTTCATCGCCGTTCCAAACCCCGTTGTATTGGGCAATTCCGTTCAATTCATGTTCTCGGGAAATCCTGGTCATGGAACAACAAGGTATACTTGGGACTTCGGCGACACTAGTCCTCTATCGTACGAGCAGAATCCAATACATATTTATGCTACCCTTGGAACTTACCAGGTAACGCTAAGCATATCCGACTCGAACGGTGGTTTTGATTCAGAGTATAAATACATTCTAGTAGAAGGAAATTTAATACCCTGTGCTGATTTCTACGCAAACACTACAGTAGTTAGCGTTGGAGAGCCAATCCAATTTACATTCAGCGGAAGCCCGGGAAACGAACCCTGTTATTATGTGTGGATTTTTGATGATGGTGGACTTTCTCAAGAAAAAGATCCCGTGTATCAATTCACCACTCCAGGTACTTATAGTGTAGAAGTGTATGTATCTGATGTAAATGGTGATTCGGATAATATGTACAAGTCAAACTATATAACAGTATACGCTGGTACCGCATCTCCCGAAGCGGAATTCGAGGCAAACTCAACGACCGTTAGATCAGGAGAATATGTGCAATTTACTTTCACTGGAAGCGAAGGGGACGCTCCTGCGACATTTTTCTGGGACTTTGGCGATGGTCTGTGGTCTGATGAGAAAAATCCCGTGCATCAATATATGAGTATTGGTAGTTATACGGTTTCTTTAGAAGTATATGATTCGGACGGCGACTTGGCCTACGAGGAAAAGAATCCATATATCATAGTTTATACTGGTACCAGTTATCCCATGGCAGACTTTATTGTAAACACAACGACTATAAATCCAGGAGAATACGTGCAATTTATTTTCACGGGAAGCGAGGGAGACGCTCCTGCGACATTCTTCTGGGACTTTGGCGATGGTGGATGGTCTGATGAGAAAAATCCCGTGCATCAATACACGAGTACTGGTAGTTATATGATTTATCTAGAAGTATATGATTCGGACAATGATTACAATTATAAGATAGAATATGATTTCATAAGGGTAGTTGAAGAAATCTTACCCATAGCTGATTTCTATGCCAATACAACCACAATCGTTGAAGATGAATATGTGAGGTTCATATTCAATGGCACCATGGGAAACGCTCCGGCAAGCTATACTTGGGATTTTGGTGATGAAACACCAGTTATCGCAACATCATCTCCAATAATAGACCACACATACACTTCAACTGGAACTTACACAATAACCTTATTAATCACTGATGCGGACCTTGATAATGATATTAAAATCAGAATTGACTATATTACGGTTCTTGAAGATCACTTTCCCCTAGCGGATTTTCATGCAAATTCAACAATGATCAATCCTGGAGAATTCGTTCAATTCACCTTTAATGGAAGCGAGGGTGATGGTCCAGCAATTTACATGTGGAATTTTGGAGATGGAATTACGATCTCATACGAACAAAATCCCATCCACCAATACACCTCAGAGGGCGTTTACAATGTGACTTTAACGGTTATTGACTCAGATGGTGATTCTGATCAAGAAGTAAAATATTTCTATATGATCGTTATTAACGAAGATCGCGATATTACCGTTCCAAGATTCGACTTGATCACCGTTTCAGGATTCGACTTGATCATCGTTCTGGGCGCTACATCGCTCATTGGATTAATTCTCGTCGTTATAAGGAGAAAATATGGATTCGATTTTCAATAAAATTAAAATCTTTTTTTTTTAATTCTTTTTTTTTATAATCTTGAACTATAACATCTATCTGATGAAATTCAGAACATTTTATCAAGATTTTTAGGAATGACGATACTAAAAAGATGTATTAACTATTATAGCTCCTGAAATAGACAAAAAATATGTTTTTACTCAGTTACCATTATTGAGAAGATAATTAAAATAAATTTGAAAGAGTTGGGAAAAGTATAATATAATCTTAATCGGAATCCTCTTTATAGTTATAGAAATGAAACTCGTAAATAATAACATGCATTATTTTTCACGAATTTTCATAATACGACAATATTACATATCTTCAAGTAATACGCCAGTTATCATTAAGATAATATTTATATACTCAAAAAAGAGTATTAATAGTAATAAAACACATCCGCTTTTACATGACCTTTCAGGAAAAAAATCTAGAAGAATTAACCAAGTTGGTCTTTTCTCAAAAATACGAGGTAATTGAAAATCCCTCCAAGCTAAGGGGAAAATCGGGTAAATATTGGTCGTTTGATGCGCTCGTGAAGAACGGAGAAGCCTTATTTGGTATATTCATACGAGACTGGAAGAGAGAAATCTCCATCACGCAATTAAGGCAACTTCACAAGGCGTGCATTGACACTCCCGAGATTCACGGTGGTATCATGGTTTGCAATATAATCACGGATTTTTCTCGGGATTATTCCGATCAATTTGGGATAAAAATATTGTCTAGAGGTTATTTAATCTCCAAGCTACGCTCCAAAAATTTCAGTTCAAGTTATTAACCGCGTGAAAAAATCCTTAAGTTCTACGAATCAAATTCACTCTTTCTCATTCCGATAGAATGTTAATATATACTTTTTAGAACTATATAAAAACTAGCTAATGCATCTTAACTTAAAAAGGAACACCAATTAAATAAAGATATATTATCGCTACAATACCGCAAGCGAGTGGATTTAAATAATTGTCACTTGCGCGTATTTTTGTGCTGGTTGCTATATCAACCAAGAATACTACTACCGAAAGAATAGTTCCAAGCGATAACAGGATTTCTAACGACCAAACGGATGGATTTGAAAATCCAAATGTGTTGGAGAAAAATCCCCCGAATAACGTGCATAGGAATGCAAAGAAAGAACCTCCAATATATCCCTCTATTGTTTTAGTACTACCCTTTGGAAATTCGTGGCTAAAACCTATTTTCTTTGCGATGATCCCAAATATCGAAGCCATGCCGTCCGCAACAGACGCTATTAACAAAATTATGAAAAACAAGGGAAAGTCGAATAGAAGGAAGGGTGCAAATCCAAACACCATTATAGATGTACTAGAAAATGTGTCAAGTTCGGTGGGTGTTAAACCCCTTGCATAGAGTTCTCCTACGATTCTTGGCATGTAGGAATAATCAAATAACCTAATAAGATCACCAATAAGAAAAGTTAATGCAAAATCCATTCCGAATATAACGACAAAAAATAAAGCATAGTGTTTCCACCTACCTTGATAAGAATATACTGGGTTGTTATTTAGGATCCAAAAAACCATGACTATTCCGCTAACAACTGCGAGTGGAAGTAAGTGAGTGAACTTTCTTTTTACAGAAGGCTTGTATTGCAACTTTAAACGTTCACAAAAAAGCTCGTAATTATTTACATTCTGTAACAATTCGGGATTTTTTATAGTTTTAATTTTTTGAGAGAGCGCCCATATTGACATTACAAACATTACGCTTAGAATACCTACCATTCCATTCAGAGCAAGTTCTAATGTTAGAGACGATCGGGCTATTCCGGTTAAATTATTACCAAATTTTAACACGTATAAATGATATAATATTCCCAAAAGCGCGCAAAATAGTCCATTAACGATTTCATTCAATTTTTTATAAGGATCCTTGTTCTTTTGGACCCAAGTTCTTTTCACGTGAATAAAAATTGCCGCACTTAATGTAAAACACACGATTGTAACAGGAAGATTCAAGAGGAAGAGTATCATTTCTTTGCGTCTATTTGAGTAATTTAAAGATTTTTCGTACGATTTAGAATTTAGAAATGATTGAGGTCTTTAAAGTGTTTGTCTTGAAAGCGAGAAAGATTGTTTTAAAGCGCTTCTGGCACGATAATGACAAAATTAGCACCTTCCACGGTAAATTCACCGCTTAAACTTGTCATAATCTGGTCTATAAAGGTTAATCCCAACAAAGTCCCGCGTGGTCTTTCTTTCTCTTGTTCTCTATATACGCTTTCATATTGTAAAGTAGTATCTATAAATTCCATTTTCAGACATCTAACATCGTTCCTGTTTATCTTTGAAATGAGAATTTCTAGTCTGATGTTAGGATTCGTGTTATATTCAATGATGTTAATCAAGATATTATCGAACACGTCACTTAATATCTCGTTGGCCATTATAAAGAAATTTTTATTCTGAGGGTAAATGCTAGCAGTAATAGTTTTTTCTTTAAATCCTTGTTTGATGTGTCCTATAGATTCCTCCAAAAAAGAATTGAGAAAAAGTTTCTTGATGGGCAGTTTTGAATCCTCGAGCAATGCGAGTTTTCTAACGTTCGAAATTAATTTGGCTCCTGTAACTCCTTGATCTTTGATATTTTCTAACATGTCAATAAAATTTTTGTTTTTTTGTACGATTTTCGTTTCTTTATACGATTCTATTGAGGATTCAATTTTTTTGAATAAATTGTTTACATCTTGGGCGAATAATTCTTTGTAAAAATTTGCTCTATCGTAAAGCTTGTGGTATCGTTCTTGGCTTTCTCTTAGCATTTCTTCGGCAATTTTCTGCTTGGTCACATCGCTAATGATGATCTGTACGAATTCTTCCCTGTTTATCATTACTTGAGAAGATTGAATGTTAGCGATGATGGTATTTTGGTTTTTTTTGGTTAAAATAGCGTCCAAAACCGTTATAGATTCTCCTTCTCCTTTTTTAAGGTTCTTTAGGTCTTCAAGTAGTTTTAGTAAAAAATTGGGGCGTATTATGTTTAATCTATCAAACCTTTTATCAAGGAGCTCTTCTCTTCGATAATCGAGTAATGATTCTACCGCCGGGTTTACGTCGACTACTATTCCCTTGGAATCGATGAGTATGATTGAAAATGGCGTGTTCTTAAATAAGTGACGATATTTATTTTCGGAATTCTTTAACTTGAGTTCGGACAACTTGCGTTCAGTGATATCCCTTATGATACATTGAATGATGTTTTGACCACCCATTTGAATTTCACTGGCATTAATTTCCACGGGAATTGATTTATCTCCAAATATTTTTATTTTCAATTCTATTGGAACTGCATCTTCTGATTCAAGCTGGGTAAGAATTTTTTGTTTAAAACCTTCTCTTTGGTTTTCGAGCTGCAATTGAGTGAGGTGCATGCCTACAATGTCTTCGAGTGGTCTCTGTACAATTTTTTCTGCTTGCTGGTTTGCATCAACAATGATTCCTGATTTGCGATCAATGATGAGTATGGCGTCTCGAGCGCTCATGAATAGTGATTGGTATCGCATTTCCGCAATTCTCAAGGCCTTAACCGTTGGTTCTAATGAAATTAATTTCTTTAATATTTCGTCGTAAATCGTTTTTAGCTCTTCGTTTATATGCTTTTCATCTAAATAATTCGCTTTTAAGCTCGTGAATTTTTCGAATACTAATGTTGTGTATTGGTCGATAATTGCTCGTGGAATTCTCTCGTGGAAGAATATTACTAAAGATAATGGAAGCAATCCTCCTCTTATGTTCTGATCTTCTATTACATCAAAATAAATCGCTGCCTTCGCTTTTAAATGCGTGAATGGTAGGATTACCGAAATTCTCTTGAAATATTCCCCACCGAATAAGAATTGGGAGATGGAAAAACAACGCGTTGCAACTAGTTCTGGATTATCTATTGCTCCGCCTGGATATGTGGATACGATCAATGGTCCTTTATTCTCATCCCAATACGAAAAAATGAGTCCTAATTCTGATTTTGGTGCGGGATGTAATTTCTCGTTAAGCCGTTCAGAAAGCCAGTAGAATCCTTTTTCCACGTTCTCGTTTTTTAGAGCACAGGTGGAAAAATACTCTATTGACCTATTGAATTCGCCGTTTAATTCAAGTGTATTTTTTATTTCTTCTAAATTAGGATTAAGAAGATCTTTTTTATTCAAAAGGATGAGTAGTGGTAAATTCTTCATTTCATTTAAGTTTAAGATATCGTGAAGCACTTCTCCAGCAGCGCGATATTGTTTTTTATCTGCCACATCCAACACGAAGACAAGACCATCTTGGTTTTTTAAATAGGGTGCCCATAATTCCTTGAATTTCGATTGACCCGGAGTGTCGTGAGCGTACATGGTGATATTATTAATTATTACTTTTGAAATATCAATATATGTGGTTGGAATTGTGTTTTTAGACATTGAGTTTCTCAAGCAATTTATTACGGTTGTTTTTCCTGCTTGAGACAACCCAAATACTAAGATTTTTGCGTTGGTTTGCTCGTATACAATACTCTCTTTTGGAAATGTATTGTAAAAAGTGGAAAACAAACTTTTTATCTCTTCTAATTTTTCTTGAGAGTGAGCGTATTCCTCGTTATCCTCATAAAATGCTTCAAATGCATCTTCAATCGTTTGGAACTCGCTTTCGAATCCTTCTAATAATTCCTTTGACAACTCAAAATTAATATGGCTGTTTATATCCACGACAAAAGATATGAGGAGCGTTTCGACCTGTCCTCGACTGTGTTTGCTAGGGATGTTAAATATGCAATTTGCACTTTTATAACTACCAAAAATATGAATGAAAAATCCTTCATCGTAAAGATCCATTAATGCCGGTATTTGATCGAATTCTTGATCATTAATATCTCTAGGGGCTTTTAAATAGATTTTTGGCCCCATTTTTGGATCAAACCTGCTTAGAATTAAAACTTTCATTGATATTTTCTCGTATGAAGGGGTTATTTGAAATAGATATTGGTTTTTTCGAATCTCTAAAAGTTCTATTCGCTTTATTTTTTTAATGATGTTTTTTTTATTGTCGAATATTGATAAAAGTCGATTGTCGAATAAAAAGAAAAGAAATCAATATTTAAACTTATGTTTCAACATCGTAGGAGGCTTATAAAAATTCATGGGAAAGAATTGATTTAAATAATCATATTATCATCATAAATTATATAGGTTTAAGTTTAAATGACTCGTGAAATGAAGGAGAACAGTTACATCACGTACAGAGGTATTTTTCGTGGAAAAAACTTACAGAAGATATCTATTGAACCAAAAAATATGACTAATGCAGAAGATTTAATCGATCTTTTTAAAACAAAACTCCCAGAAGACGAAGAGGGCACGCTAGAAATTTATCAAAAAGACTTGGTATCTGGAAGATTGTCTTTTGTAAAGAAGGTCATGATTTATAAGAATTTATTTCTTTCGGAGAAAGAATCTAATTAATTAATTTTGTTAGTTCCATTATTTTTTCCAAGAAAAGGTTATTAAGCAAGATTTCTTTTTAAATACAAGAAATTGGTGGTTTAAACGAAAAAAAATAAAATCAAACCGGGATCTTATATTTTTCCATTACCTATAGTAGTTGTTGGTGCAGTAGTTGAGGGTAAACCAAATTTCATGACTATCGCTTGGTGTAGCGTTGTTGAAAGACAACCCCCCATGCTGTCAGTTTCTTGTGCCGATACCCACCATACAAATATTGGGATAAAAAAACATCAGGCCTTTAGCGTGAACATTCCCTCAGAAGACATGGTTGAAAGAGTGGATTATATTGGCATGTATTCTGGGAAAAAGGTGGACAAATCCCAGGTGTTCGAAATTTTTTACGGAGATCTCGAAAACGCTCCAATGATTGAGGAAGCTCCTGTTAACATGGAATGCAAGCTGATAAATACCGTTGTTACAGGAAAGGGCCACGAAATATTTATCGGAGAAGTCATTGCTGCGTACGCGGAAGAAATATACTTTACTGACGGAACGCTTGATATTACAAAAATCAAACCGCTTGCTTATTCTACAGGTCAACAAAAATATTTAACAACGGGAGATATAATTGCTAGCGCTTGGAGCGTTGGAAAAAACCTAGTAAAAAAAAGATAAGTTAATTCATGCATCGTTCCTACCTCAAAATAATTAGAGGTAATTTATCTAAATAGAACTTCGCTTTTTTATATTCATCCTAAAGACAATACCATTAATAAATAAATTTAATCCAATAATTAAAAATGCAATACCAATGTTTAATCCCATTGGATCGTTATCTATTGCTCCAATTATAGTAATTGGTGTTCCGAGAATTAACAATAATACACCAGAAATTATCATGACTGCGAGATAGGTCGGATGCAATTCAAGTCGAAATCCTAAATTAGCGAAAATCCTATACATGTTATAGGAAACGGCTTTTTTTGATACCGTATCAAATGCTTTTTGAGGTATGTCCTCGTCGTCTTTTAGAGAATTTGCTGCAATATCAAATCCCTTTACATAAAACCTTCCGGGGCCGCTCTTTCTTTTAAGTGGAGCCCCATTAATTGCTCCCCCTCCACCAGCGGCAAATCCACCTTTCCATGTAAAACCACATTCTTCGGAGATGATCCTACAGATACGTAATGCTAGCTTGATCTGGGACGATTCTGGAAAGCCATTATTGCATATTGCAATGAAAAAAGGGGCATTTTTATTTTCCAGCTTATCCCGTTCTTCTTTGATTAATTCCATTGTTTTAATCACGGGAGCAGGCAAGCAATCTATGTAGAGTGGGAAGGATAAAACGATTATATCCGTGTTATTAATCAATTTAACGAGCTCTTTTATTTTTTCTTCGTGATTATATATTCGATGGATATATCTTTTATCTATAGCCGATACATGTCCTTCTAACTTTGAGCATAAATAATTTCCAAGAGATGCCGAGGTACTCTTTTCAGATTTTGGACTACCAACTAAAAGTAGAGCTTTTTTATTGCCATTCATAGATGTTCCTCCACCTTCTTTAAAATTTGAGCAAAATAATTTACCAATTCGTTTTGATTTTGGGTAATCGTGTAAATTATTGCTTCGTGAACTGGTCCTCCCATGTTCAGTGAATTACGATAGACTAATTCCTTGAATATTGATTCTTTTTCGTCATTTGATTCGTTCAAAATTCCTATTGTAATTATTGACGGTCTTTTTTCAAACCGAAATTTGTGATGAGTTTCCCCCTTTCTCCTCGTTAAAAAAGGTAATAATAGTGGTATGAACCTATCTAATACTTTCTTCAATTGGTAGGAATATCCACCGAATACAATCGGTGTAAAATGAACGATCAAATTAGTAAGTCCCATTTTTTCAATAATTTCGCGCCCATTATCTGCTATTCGGCATTGTCCAGGTGTTGTTAACCAACAATCAAAACAACCTTGGCAAGGGGCAATAGAAACATCTTTTAAAGCTAGATGTTCTACTTCGTATTGATTTCTTTCAAGCTCTTCTATAATAAGAGATTTCATGTTTTCAGAATCTCCTTTATTGTCTGAAAACCCATTTAATACTAGTGCTTTCATTCCTTTGGTCTGTTTACTCATTGAATTAATTTTATTTTTTATTCAATTATAATATGGACTGTATGGGTTTAAAAAATTAATGCACTTTTATCTCTATGACTATTAGGTTGGTGAGAGTGGAAAAATTGGCGTCTAATAACATATTATACCTTCCTATACTCTTTCGACTAAAAATATCACCTGGATCTTATCAGAAAATTTAAATGATTTTGATGAGTATAAAAGTTATGGCATTTGTACCGTTAGAGGAGACCTTTAAATTTAGTGGTACTACAAAAGCTCTCGGTGTTTTGATAGCAAGCACGGTAACAAGTGTGATTCTTTTACTTATTATTTATCCGTTCGTAAACGATTATGACTCGTTTTGGCTGGGAAGTGCATTTCTACTCCTGCCCCTTGCCTTAATAGGTGCCGTTTTTTTGATAAACTTTCTCTTTCAAGTTATTAAATGTACTTATAAAAAACCATCAAGTTCCTGCCATTCTGGTCAACCATCGGGAAAAAAATCGAGTAAGAAGATCAGTATTAAATTAAAAATAAAAATTTCGCTTGGAGGTACTAGTGTAACTGGTGGAACCATAAGTTTTTGGTTTTTTTCCGATATAACTGCAAATATAGGAGATGTATTGTCGTTTTGGGCTGGTGTGGGTTTCTGGGTATTATGTATTGTTATTGCAATTGGTTATTTCTGCGTTGTTTTCGAGGTTAGATGTTGGTTCGTAAAACCTTCAAGTAGTTGCCATTAAACTTACCATATAAAAATTTAATACTATCAAATGGTATTGAATTGATTTAATAACTATTAAAAATACGGAAAAAAGATGGGAATTATATAGATATTTATTCTAACCTATATTATATTCAAATCCTTCCCAATTTTCGTGATAATATCAAGTGCTAAATCGACAAGCTCATCGTTCATGGTTGCCATACATGATGTTCTAAGCATTTCACGGCCTATTGGGACGGCTGGAGATCGAATTGGGTTGGTAAATACGCTAGTAGGCGTTTCTTTAAAGAGTTTATTGAAATATTCGAACATTTTCAGCTTATTACCAATAATAATCGGGATTATCGCTGATTGAGAACATCCTATGTGAAAACCTGCTTCTGAAAGTCCTTTCCTCATTCTTTCCGAGATCGATAGTAGCTTTTTTTGATATCCATCGTCCGATTCGATAATATCTAGCACGGCTAAAACCGTGGCGCAGACGGAGGGTGGTGGTGAGGCTGAAAAAATGAACGATCGAGCGTTGTGCTTTATCCAATTGCAAATTTCCTCGCTTCCTGCAACGAATCCTCCAATACTCGCAAAACTCTTTGAGAAAGTCCCCATGATCATGTCTATATTTTTTTGACAACCTAAATGATGACAAGTTCCCCTACCGTGGTTTCCTAAAACCCCCAATCCGTGAGCGTCGTCTAAATAAATCAGGGCATCGTAATCTCCTGCTAAATCCACAATATGATCTAAAGGAGATACATCGCCCTCCATTGAAAATACGCCTTCGGTAATTATAATGCCCCTGCCTTTGGGGATCAGCTTAAGCTTAGCTTCGAGATCCTCCATGTCACAATGTTCGTAAATTAATTTGTGTTTTTGACTTATACCCCCTAACTTAACCCCGTCGATGATCGAGGCGTGATTAGCCTTATCGGAAATTACCCACTCGTCTTCTTCGGTTAGAATGGAAGAAATCGCTCCGAGATTTGCTTGCATGCCCGTTGAAAAAACAACGCTCTGCTCACACCCTAAGAATCTGGCTAAACGCTTTTCTAATTCGAGATGTAATTCCATGGTCCCATTTAATAGGCGTGAACCCGTAGTTCCAACCCCATATTCCTCAATGGCGTGCATTGCCTTTCTTTTTACATCGGGATGAGATGTCATGCCAAGATAATTATTGCTACCAAGCATGAGAACGTCTCTGTTATCCATTACGACTCTTGGATTTTGTTCGCCTTCGATCTTAAAGAAATAAGGATAATAATGGAGTTTTTTAGCAAGTGTCGGGAGGCCTTCCTTCCAAAAACTCTCAAATTTTCGTTTAATTTCGTTCATAGTTTTTTTTCGCTCGTTTCAATTATTGATTTGAATTTTTTTCAATTTCACATACTTTCCCGCTTTCTATTCGAAATAATATCGATTAATGAAATCAAATGAGCGTTGTTTTAAAAACATGTGTGGGAAATAAATGAACTTTTTCAAGAACATTCTTATATTTTTAAATCAATTATAATTTAACGTACGATTTATAGTTCAAGAGCGAAGGAAGCACTGAAGATCCTCTCCAAACTCGGAATTAGTAAGCGCCTTGGCAATAGCCCGACATCCTCCACAAGTCGTAATGTGCTTGCAATTCCCGCATTTTCCCTCGTAGTCATCCCGGTTTCGAAAAGCGATCATGCATGGAGAATTCCATAGTGTTTCAAAAGTATCGGTTTTAATATTGCCAATTACCGAGTTTAACCTGCGACACGGCATGACGTCTCCGTTTTCCACGACGCAAATGCCGCTGATTCCGGCGCTACACCCGTGGGTGACGTTCTCACCACAATAAGTAGTCCAAAGTGGATCGTGCAACGCAAAACGAATAAATTTTCCGTATTTTTTATTTATTTTTTTGATCTTCTTAAAAACCTGTTTAAGCTCGTCTTTCGACAATATTTGATCTTTTAACAATATCCCATTGCCCTCTGGAACCAATCTTCCGAACGAAAATTCATTAGCACCATGAAGGATAGCGTGTCGAACGATCCCCTCAATATCTTTGGAGTTCCACCTTCCAAGCGTTGTCATGATAGTCGTGAATAATCCTGCTTTTGAGCATTCTTCGATACCCTTGGTTGCCTTTTTAAACGAACCAGGACCGCGAATAAGATCGTGAGAGGATTCCAAACCGTCAATGCTTATTTGAGCGATATTTAATCCCGCACCAACTAACTTTCTTACCTTGTATTCGGTAATTAGCGTTCCATTTGAAAGTATCATTGTTACTAAACCAAGATTTCTTGCGCTTGAAATATAATCGTATAAATTTGGATCCAATAGGGGTTCTCCTCCCGTAAAATAAATTTTTCCCTTCCATCCAAAACCTTTAACAAAAGACTGAAATTTTTCAATTATTTCAAATATTTCGTTAGGTTTGAGAAGATTTATTACTTTATGCTCTAATCCTCTCTCGTAGCAATGCGCACATCTCAAATTGCACTTATTATTGATGTGTAATTGCAAGTAAAACAAGTTTCTTGACTTGATTGTTTTTTGAGAACAATTCTTTTCACTATATCCTATCATTCTTATCCATCTTTTCCTCTAATGTAATTATTTGATTATGGATTTTTAAAAAAATCCAATTGAATAAAAATCAATTCATCCTCCACATCCTCCGCATCCCCCTCCACCTCCTCCACCTCCTCCACACCCTCCACATCCACTGAAATATCCCAAACTCCTTCTTCTCTCATCTTTTGCCTGCTCTTTTTCCTTCCATTCCTCAAGCGTTAGCCTGCTATTTCTTATGTGAAGTATCACTTTTACTATAACTACAATTCCAATAAAAGACACTCCGATGAGGACTAGTAATATGATATAGATACTTACCCAGGGTACCGTTTTCGTGAGGTTCGGCGTGATGTCGAAAGCAAGGCTACTTGAAATCGAATCAGTTTGAACAAGGGTATACACCCAATAATCACCTTCCTGCTCGAAGCTTGTTTGTCCTGGAGCGGATGTTCGAACTGTTCCAGCATCGTAAGAAGCTGGGAAATTGATGGTATATTCTGCTCTACTCACGGGAATGGAAAACTTGCCGAAATTATTGAGAAATAGCTGTGAGCAAGAAAAAGTTTCGATTATCCAGTTTTTCATGAGGAAAGACATTGTGATCGTTTTTACCCCTGTAAATTCGGTGTGATAAAACTTGATTTCTATGTAATATTTGTTGTCGCGACCTTCGAATTCGCTATAATCCCAATTTAACTGGGATCCTGTATCGTCGTAAACGCGAATGGATGATTCCTGAATCGAAGGTGCATTTCCGAGTGGAAAGTATCCGGGTGGTCGAAATCGTTTATAACCCTCGTATTTCGTTCCGCTCGTGACATTATAAGTAATACTCACTCGAGCCAGAACATCAAGATCGTAAATTTCTAAATACACCTCGTAATTAGATATTGTATAAACCGAATCGGCCAAGCGAATCGCTTCCTCTTCTTCAATTATATCATGCTCTTGGGTAATTATTTGCGCTGCGACCAAACTTGGAGCAAGAAGCGGTATCAATAACAAGAAAAATCCACTAATTACTTTCTTTATTGAACTATTTCTTAACAATCTTTAACCACCTTGTCTTTTGGTTTCAATTTTTTTATTCTATATTTATTACTATCTTGGTCACCTATTTAAATGTTATGAACAGGAATACCAATCTCGATGGACACGATCACCCTAATAATGTACATATCGATATATAGGAAAAGTTATAATTTCAATTTACTGGGATTTAGAAAGCCATAAGAACGAGAAAACCTTTTGTCAAATCCTATGCTTAATGTGGATCTGTCCCTTCTTAGTCCTGCTACTATCGAGGACCTTGATCTCCTTGCTCAAATGAACGAAGAATTTCGTAAAGCCGAACGAGCCGACGACGATATGACTATCGAAGAAATAAAGTCCCGGATGCGATCGATTATGGAAGAAGATGCTTTTTGCGTGTATTTACTTGCCAAAGAGGATGATATTTACGGATATACCGTCATCGATCTCTCTCGAAAACGGGATTATCTTCGTCATCTCCTAATTCGTGAAGAATACCGAAAATGCGATACGGAAAGCGGCTAATCCAATTAATGATGCAAAATCACGGAATATCTTCCTTGGAAATCGATGTTTTCGTTTGGAACGAGGAGGCCATCAAATTTTACGAGAAATTAGGCTTTACCAAGCGATGTTATCAAATGCGTTTAAGTTCCTCTTCAAAACGCCAAGATTAACGCATCAAATCGTTATCCTTGGGTTATGTCTTGATCTAATTGAAGGTGATTAAATTAAATAATAACTAGAAAAAAAAAATATGTTAATTATGTGGACCAATACAACTTGAATTGCGTCACATCGTCTCCTTCCCAGGATTTTTTAAGGAATGTAAAATTTACCTTTTTTTTTAAGCACAGTTCAAGTGCTCTTTGTGTCCATCCAATTGTCGTGTAATACCACAATTCAAACTTGGGATCGAAATCGCTTAAAGTGTAGATTAACTCGTTATCAGTTATCCACTCTAACGAGGTGCTTCCAAAATTAAAAAGCATCGTGTGAAATCGGGGGTACATTTGCACGAGTTTTCGAGCGTCACCGCCTGTAATGAGATTCTTGTATATCGATGTCATCACAGTTTCACCAAAGTTCCGTCCCCATTTAATAACAAGCTCGCGATTGTTCTTGGCAACGACTTTAATTAAAGTGTTATAAAGTTCGAAATATACTTCGTACGAATACCAAATTGAGTCCATAATGCGTTGATTCAAGTAATCTTTTGCCTTGTCCGATAACAACTCGTTATATTCTTTCTCGTGGACCTTATCCGACTTAATTCCCTTCGTAATTACTTTTACCAATGTTCCTTTAACTTTTCGTTCCACTAAATAACCCCTACATTAGATGAAGATTTTTAATTAACTTGTGACAATAATGAAAAAACACCTATTTATAAATTTGGTATGCAAAAATGATCGTTTTCGCGCGAATTATTGGCGAAAACAGATCTTCACTTTTGTTCTTACCAATCAAATATCTTTTAATCTCTTATTTTTTACTTTATAAAGCAATATATCTTCTAATAGTAAATTGAATATTTCAATTAATTTTCAAAAGAACAAAATTAAAGTCATTTTATTAATTGTAATAAATTGAATTAATCATGAATTATGTCGTTGGAAATTTGGTCGAACCTGTATTTAGGCCCCCCTCGGAGTGGGATGCTTTATTAATCGCTATTACGACAGGTTGTACTCGCAAGTGCACTTTCTGTTCAATGTATCGATCAAAAAAGTTTTCTATCAGAAAAAACACTGAAGAAATAAAAGAAGACATTAGAAAAGCCCGTGCATTCTACGGGGATCGAGTTCAAAAGATCTTCTTCGAAGATGGAAACGCATTCGTCGTTAAAACGGATATTCTAGCAGAATTAACAAGATTCAGCTATGAAATCCATCCTAATTTGAGAAAGGTTAGCGCATACGCCCATGCAAAGGATATCGTGAGTAAATCCGACGAAGAATTGAGAATGTTGGCAGAAAGCGGGTTTACCATGGTTTATGTTGGTATCGAAAGTGGGGACGACGATGTGTTAAAAGCCTGCAAGAAAGGAACCACCCAAGACGAGATCGCGCTCGCGGCACAAAAATGTCACAAGGCAAGAATCGCTTGGTCTGGTATTTTTCTTTTAGGGCTTGCGGGAAACGACCCTGAAAAAAGTCGAAAACACGCAATCGAATCCGCAAAACTAATCAATCAAATGGCTCCGCCCACCCCAATTAAGTGGTATGTGTCTCCTTTAACGCTACAAGTTGTACCTAATACCGAGTTATGGGAACAAATATCCACGGGAGAATTCCAACCGTGTTCTAGCGAACAAATCTTAGAAGAATTGCATACGATGATAATGTACACTTCTAACGACTTGCACAAGTGCGTGTTTAATACGAACCACGCCTCTAATTACATGGGACTAAAGGGAGAATTAGCTAGAGATAAAGAAAAGTTCCTTAGCATAATCGAGGCGGGTATTAAAAATCCCACCTTGCGTCGACCTGATTATCTTCGGGGTTTGTAATATTTTCTATATCGGTATTTATTAACTTTAAATAAGTAAAGTATTTTTCTTATGGATCTTATTTGAATTCAAAATCTTAACTTTTTCTTCATCATTACTTATTACAACAGGAGTTACATTTAAAATTGAACTCTTAAATGAAAAAAATCTCCAAATTCAAAAAATTAAAAATTTAAAAATAAGGATGTAATTAGCTATTAAATCAAGGCGTCCAAAACAGCTTGAACTGCGTGTAATCGTCTCCCTCCCACGATTTTTTCAAGAACTCATAATTAACCTTCCTTTTTAAGCACATTTCGATTGCTCCTTGTGTCCACCCCACGTTTGAGTAATACAACATCTCAAAATTCTTATCGTATTCCTCATTGTATGTGAGAAGTACTTCGGAATCAGAAATCCATTTTACCGTCAAAGCTCCGAAATTATAAAGCATTTGATGAAATCGTGGATAAATTTGCATTAATTTTTTAACATCGCCTCCGAGGATGAGATTTTTATATATAGATCCCATTATTTTTTCCCCGAAATTCCTTCCCCATTTAATCATTATCTCGCGATTGTTCTTGCCAACCACCTTCATTAACGCTTTATAAATCTCGGCATAAAGTTCATATGAATACCAAACGGAATTCATAATGCGTTGGTTCAAGAAATTTTTTGCTTCGCCCGAAAGTATTTCTTCGTATTCTTTCTGATGAATTTTATCTGATCTAACACCAATCACGACGTCTTTTACGGCCGTTCCTTTCACTTTACGCTCCAACATTATCACTCTCACATATATAAATTAATATTACTCCTATAATGAAAATTAAACTTTATAAATCTATAATATGACTTAGAGTTGTTCGCTGGAGGATCATTACAAAATTCTGAAAAAATCATACGCTTTGAGATTTTGCGAATTAAATTTAAAGATAAGAATGATAAACAAAAAATTGGTAGAATTCTCCCTATCCTTTCAAGAGTCCTCACCGGAAACACAAGATTCCCGTCGAAACTTTCAACCTTTTAAACGAAAAAGTTGGGGATCGGCGCCGATTCGACCTTGGAGGTGGTTTAAAAGATACCGAGAATAATTTTCAAATTACCGAAGACATCATAGAAAGATTAAATAATTTCAGTAAGATAACAAACTTCACCTCATTGTCAGAAATTTGTATTATGCATGTAATTTGGCTCTAACGAGTTTTTTCCTTTCATGTGATTAACTCAAGGTGCCCAAAACAGCTTGAATTGACCCTCTTTATCCCCTTGGGAGGATTTTTTCAGGATTTCGAAATGTACTTCTTTTTTTAGGCACATCTCGAATACTCGTTGCGTCCATCCTATATTACTATTGTAAAACAACTCGAAATTTGGATCGAAGTCTTTTAAAGTATAAAGCAATTCATGATCTGAAATCCATTCAAATGAAATGGTACCAAAATTATAAAACATTGAATGAAATCGAGGATATTTTTCCGCAAGTTTTTTCACATTTCCCTCAGCAATGATGTTTTTATAAACCGCAGACATTACATTTTCACCAAAGTCTCGTCCCCACTTAGTCACGATTTTTGGATTGTTTTTAGCAACTACCTTGATTAACGCTTTATATAACTCACAATACACATCCCACGAATACCATATGGAATCCAATATGCGTTGATTCAAGAATTTTTTAGCTCTATCCGAAAGGATCACATCGTATTCTTTCTCGTGAGTCCTATCCGATTTAATTCCTTTCACGATATCTTTCAATAGAGATCCTTTTATCTTACCCTCCATCAATAATACCTCAAAAAGAAAGCTTATTCAAGATAAAACTACTACAATAATAAAAATGTATTCATATAAATTTATGTGATATGTTTTGATATACGCTCTCGGTTAAATCAAGGTGCCCAAAACAGCTTGAACTGCGTTACATCGTCTCCTTCCCACGATTTTTTCAAGAACTGGTATTCAACCTTCTTTCTAATGCACATTTCTATGGCTCTCTCGGTCCAACCTACATTTGAGTAATAAATCTTGTCGAATTTCGATTCAAAGTTCTTATAGGTAAAAAGCACCTCGTTTTCTGAGATCCACTCCAACGATAAAGTACCAAAATTGAATAAGATTTTGTGAAATCGTGGGTACATTTCTAAAAGTCTTTTTACATTTCCTTCAACGATGAGGTTTTTGTAAACGGTGCCCATGACTTTTTCACCAAACTCGCGTCCCCATTTAATTACATATTCGGGATTATCCTTGGCAAAAACCTTGATTAAGGCGGCGTATAGCTCGATATAATTCTCATAGGAGTACCACACGGAATTCATGATGCGTTCGTTCAAGTACTCTTTTGCTGCGCTTGAAAGCATTTGTTCGTATATGCTTTCGTGAGGCTTGTCCGATCTAATTCCTATTACGAGATCTTTAAGGGCCGTTCCTTTTACCATACGTTCCATCTCTCATCTCTCAAGTTTAATTAATTAAATATCTATCGATTCACTATTAAATTTCAAGCAAATTCGTCTATAAATAATTATAGATTATTATCAATTAATCACCTGCTTATCACGAACAAAGGATATCATCAACAGTGAAATTTCGTTTTCAAGCAAGCACATGAGATCATGGATAATTGAATGTTCTATAAAAGCTATCACATACGACAATGA
Organism: Promethearchaeota archaeon; assembly: GCA_016930515.1. Lineage (GTDB taxonomy): Archaea > Asgardarchaeota > Lokiarchaeia > Sigyniarchaeales > SOKP01 > FT1-020. Next base: position 22,413 of record JAFGGO010000051.1, read on the forward strand.
CAAATCAGAGAATTACAGAATATTGATTTTATGTAACAATTATAATTACAATCCTATATTGTATAAACAAAAAAATAAATAATGAGCCTAACCAATGCTTTCGTAGGAACTTAGGATTATTTACTTAAGAAGGTAACTCTTTCATGGACTTTCAGAACGAAAAAAAAAACCTGTTCTTGTTTTTCCTCCTAACATTTACAATTTCTTGGTTTTTTTGGCTTCCAAGCGTGCTAGTATCCTTTGGTATCTTGCCTTCTGGACCAATTCAGATTTTAGGAAATTTAGCGATTTTTGGACCTTTCTTGGCTGCTTTTTTTCTCACTAGCGTTAAAGAAGGGAAGGGCGAAGCAAAAAAGCTTTTTCTCCGTGGATGGAGCATCAAGGTCAATAAGAAATGGGTTGCTGCATTGTTTTTACCGCTAGTAACTGCAGGGATTGCATTCTTGATCATCGAAATTATCGAACCCATGAATCGAATTCAATACATTCCGCCCGTTGCAATGTGGGTTCCGAACTTTATCTTGTATTACTTTATTGGAGGGCCTTTCACGGAAGAATATGGTTGGAGGGGTTACACTCTAGATCGAATTCAATCCAAGTACGATGCTCTCATTTCGAGCTTGATTCTCGGTTTGATCTGGGGCGCTTGGCACCTACCGCTATTTTTTATCGCGGGAACCACGCAATCGTACATCCCACTCTACGAATTTATCCTGATACAAGGGCTTACTTCAATCTTTTACACCTGGATCGTAAATAATAATAGAGATGAAGAAGGGGACGTAAATGTGTTTTTAGCCATCATGTTCCACGCAATAGCAAACTTTTCCACCATGATCTTTCCGTATTGAGTACCTGAATTGAGTAGATGATTTTTTTTTGAAATCAATGTTATCCTCGCCGTGGTTCAGAATCTTCTTGTATCATCGTTATAGCTTTTTTACACTTCTTATAATCTCATGTTAATTCCGTTTTTAACGCAGTATTGCTTGCAATCCTTGATGGTTATTTCTCTGAAATGAAAGATTGAAGCAGCCAAGGCAGCAGATGCCTTGCCCTTGGTGAAAGCGTCTAAAATGTGCTGGATCGAACCTGCGCCCCCAGATGCGGTGACAGGAAGCCCTGTCGCTTCAGCAATACCTCTCGTCATTTCTATATCGTATCCTTTCTTGGTTCCGTCGTAGGTTTTTGAAGTAGGTAATATTTCCCCTACGCCGAGCTCTTTTGTTTTTTTTGCCCATTGAATAGCGTCCATTCCCGTTGATTTTCTACCTCCGTGCGTCATGACATCGAACCAGCAGTATTTATTTTCCACTTCGAATAAAGTTTTATCTTCCGCGTCTTTTTTATCTTCCACATATACTCTATTACCATCGATAGCACATACCAGCCTTTCAGGCCCATATTCCTTGGAAATCTTGGCTAAAAGATCGGGATTATTAACTGCTGCTGTGTTCAAGGATATTTTATCCGCTCCAGCATCGAGGATGGCTTGAACGTCTTCCAAAGAGCCAATACCTCCACCCACCGTAAAAGGGATGGAAATTCCGTTGGCGACTTTTTTTACCAATTCCACGACGGTTTTTCTCTTTTCCACCGTGGCCGTGATATCTAAAAAAACTAGCTCGTCTGCGCCTTCTTCTTCGTAATATCTTCCGAATTCTACGGGGTCTCCCGCGTCTTTCAAATTTACAAACTGAATCCCCTTCACGACTCTCCCTTCTTTCACATCAAGGCAGGGTATTATTTTTTTATAATTAAGCATCTTGATTTCAATTTTTATTGTTTTATAATATGTTCTATTTATTAATCGTTCTTTTTTAGATTTATGACCTAAAACTGTCCTCCTTGGAGCTGTCCTATTGGGAATTTGCGCTTTTAAACACGGGTTCATATTCTGACTTTCGTTCGAAACGAATCTTGGATCGCCCCTTCTCATAAACGCTCTTACGCTTGGTATTTGTGAGGAAATCACTTTTCGAGGCGTCTTCATCACGATGCTTCTGAAAAAAAAAACCAAAAAAAACAATAATCATCAGTAACATCCTATTTTCCCTGATGCATAGCACTTGTGCCATAGGACTCGTGTATCCCTTGTTTTTTACCTCGTTATTTTTTTCTACACATTTCTACTCAGAATGAGTTTTGCGTATATGTACTTGAAAACCAAAAGTCTCCTTCCAAGCGTCATCATACACTCAGTTGGTTTGCTATTTATGACTTTCAATACAACCGATTTCGTATTGATAGAGCTGTTGCCTGTCGTATTTGTTGCCACGATTCCTTCCGCGCTCATCATCCTGTTGATACGCTTTCTCGTAAACGAAAACAAGGAATAAAGCCAGTATCGATAAAGCTAAATAATATGAAACAAAAACGAATGAAATTGCGATGCAATAACCCCATCTAAGAATAGTAATTTGCATACAATATTACCTTTATTCCCTTTTTTTTGTTTTATACTCCTTAACACAATCAATTCTTGAATAATAAATTAAAATCACATTTAAGAAACATAATCATGTCTTTGATATAATTCGGCGATTATGGCTTGAAACCCTTCATTAACGCCTTTTCCTGTTTTAGCAGATGTTAAATAATACGCAAGAACATTCATGTTATTGATAATGTCGTGGAGTTCGGAAAGATCAAGCTCGTCCTCCCTCACGAGATCAACTTTATTAGCAAACACGACCACTGGAACTCCATTGCAGTATTTTTCGAGTTCTCCGTGCCACGACTTCAAGTGGAAAAGGCTTTCTTCTCCTAGGTTGTTTTCTTCCAGGCTATATACAATAATACACGCTTTAGTTTCCTTGTAAAAAATTGGTTTTAAAAAATCGAAATCGTTTTGACCTGCGATGTCCCAAAACAAAAGTTCTATCGTGTTTCCTTCTACATTTTCTGTAAATCTCGAAAATTGGGCTCCAATCGTTTTAATATAATCTTTCTCAAAAGCACCTTTCGTAAATTTCTTAATTAAGGATGTTTTTCCGACTGCGCCATCTCCTATAACAACAATCTTGAATTTAAATATCAGGTTAGCATTCATTTGGAATCACTCCTTGTTATCGATTTGATTAATCGTAAAGCCTGACCCTAAATAGTTTTTCTCTCTTGTATAATAATTGTTTTCTCTGTTTAAATAAATGTTATATTTTTACAAAATTAGATGATTTCTTATTCAACAAAAATATTCTTGATTATCGATTCAAGTTTGGGAAAGTTTTCGATGTTTATTGCTTGATTGGTCTTGTAATAATTATTAAACTCGTTTACTAACTTTTCGTCGTTCTTTAAAGAATCAAGAAAATTGTGTATTTTTTGTTGAGCGCAATAGGAATGTCCTTTGAAAATATAACAAAATAGAAAGGATAAAAACGGTTTTACTAGTAGAGTATATTGACCAAAATTGGCTCGATCGAGCCCTTCTGAAAAAGTCTCTACGATAAATGTGTTAAATACCGATAAGAAGCTACTCACGATGTTATCCTTAATATCGAGTGTATCTGAAAATATTTTTGAGAACGCAGGAACTCCACCTTCCGAAACGATTAAAATCATAAGAGGAATATCCTTGATTATCTTGGGGGGATCAACCCTTCGTTTTTGGATCAATCGCTTCATTTGTTCATCTAATTGTGTTAACTCAATTCGCTTTTGAAGAGTCGATTGTTGATCCGATTCCATTTTGGATTCTTTTAACTGTTCCCAAATATTTAATTTTTGGAGCAACTCGTCGTGTTCGCTTGAAATTTTTACTGCTAACCGTTTCATTCCGTGTTTTTCGGCTAATTCTTGTGCCTTGGTTAAATAAAGTCTTGCGTCAATTAAATTAAATGTTAATAAAGCGAGTTTGGCCTGTAGAACATGGGTTTCGGCCAAATACCAATAGGATCGAAGTTTTGTTGTAGTTTCAAGTAAATCTTTTATGAAGACTTGTATCTCATCGATTATTTCAAGGTCTCTTGTCAGGCGCAATTCGTCTATCAAAAGTTCGGCTTGATTTAATAACGCAATGATGGTGTGCTCGTTTGTTGTAGTTTTAACCTGTAATACCTTATTTAAGATTTCTCTAGCATTTACGCGATCGTGGATTCGAGAGCTTGTTTTTAATACTAACGCCATGGATATCATATAAGACTGTTCAACTTGCTTGTTATCAGGATCTTCCTTGTTAATATTTTCCAACAACTCCAAATGCTTTTTAGCCCGGTCGATCTCCCCCTTCACGACTAATACTTCGATTAAATTAGATATTGCTTCGCTTAATGCCCAATTATTCTTTGTTTGCATTGCAACTTTTAAACCACGCTCTAAATATTTCAAGCATAAATCCAAATCCCCCATTTCCCTGTAAATATTTCCCATTTCGCTTATAGTGGTAATGGCTGGAAATATATTTCCCTGATTTTCAAAATATGCTAATGCACATTTATAACATTCCAGTGCTTTTTCCAGGTTTCCTTTCATATAATAAATAACTGCAAAATTTTTAGGATTAAAGGAATAAGCCCAAGGGTGTTTATTTTCAAGTGCTGATGATTGACATTGCTCAAGTACCGATAATGCCTTGTCAAGATCCTTTTGAAAATAAGTAAGATAACCGCTCATCAAGCTTAGAGATTCAACAATTTCGTGGGATATTCCCAGTTTTTGACGAATTTCAAGGCTTTTTTCTACACACTTTTGTCCTTCCTCTACATTAGCAAGAAACCAATGTGCTGTTGCTTTAACAAATAAAAGACTCGCTTCCCTCCTTTTTAAAGCCTGTTCTGCAAGTTGCGTGAGAGTTTTTAAAAGTTCTTCGCTTTTCGAAATTAGTTCCAAGCCTTTTTGAAAATCACCTAGCCAAAACAAGCCCCACGCCATATTTAAAAGAGCATCAAAGGAATAGTGGGGCATTTTTAACCTTTCGCTTGCTTGATAAGCCAGTTCAGCGTGTTTAAAACACTCCAGGTCCTTTCTTAACCTGAAATAAATGTCGCTTTTTAGAAGATCTGCTTTAAGCCTGTCTAAATATGTAACATTGCTTTTCACATTAATAGAATCCAATGCTGAAAGAGCACCTTCGAATTCACCTCTTTCAAATGACTGATGTGCTTTTTCTATCTCAGTTGGAAGGTTCTTTTTTATATTCATAGAAATGATTTTTTTAAATCCCTTAGAATTAATTTACTTATTTTACTAAAAAGTATATCGTTAGTAAAATACTAACAATAATAAAACTTTTCATCATCATTTCAAGCGTTTTTAAACATAAAAATCAATGTTTTAGACTTGAGAGTAACAAAACGATAAAAAAAAATAGGATTTGCCATATTGTTTTTATTCCTAAAAGTAAAAGTAAAAAAAAAGTATTAGATCTTGCTATAAAGATTGATATGATGAAGGTTTTCTAATCTTATAAATCACGATTGAAGTTAAACTAATAAAGAAAACTAGAAAGTACCAATTTCCGAAAGAAATTGTGTTTCCTCCCGTTTTTTGATTAACCGTTAAGAGAATTGAATCAGAAACGCTATTGCCAAAATCGTCGTAGATAGTAATCGTATAATTATAAGTTCCTACCGTTAATCCTTCAGGCACGGTGTAAGTAATTGGTTCACCGCTTACCCATGATGTTGGTCCTGCCACGATTCCTGTTCCTTCAAGCTCGATGGTATAGTTACACGGGTGCTCGTCGGTTGCCGTCCACGAGATACTTTTTCCAGTATATCCAAGATTAATGGTTAAATCGCTTGGAATGATCGTTAATTCTGGATTGATTGATTCTGATATTGTTAATGTAGCGGAATCTGTTATAAAATTACCAAAATCGTCCGTGAAATTAACGATATATATGTGTGTGCCCGTAGGAAGCCCCTCGGGTATATTGTAAATTATTGGATTTCCGCTCGTCCACGGAGATGGTCCTGCCACGATTCCTGTTCCTTCAAGTTCGATGGTGTAGTTACAAGGGTACTCGTCGGTTGCTGTCCACGAAATGCTTTCTCCAGAGTAACTCACATCCAAGGAGAAATCGGGTTGAGTATTTGTAATGACGGGCTCATCTGATTCCTTGACAGTAAAGATAAAAGTATCTGTTGTATAGTGTCCATGATCGTCGGTTAAATTTAGTGTATATACATACACGCCTATAGGTAAACTACTCGTAATGTTATACTCAATGGGAACACCACTGCCCCACGGGCTAGGTCCTGCAACAATTCCAGTTCCTTCACGTGAAATGGTGTAATTCAAGGGATTCGTATCGGTTGCCGTCCACGAAATGCTTGCATTGGTATACCCCACATCAAGAGAGAGATCAGATGGTGAACTAGTTATCACTGGAAACACATTATATTCAACCAACATAGATACATCATCTATAATAGAATTACCGTAAAAATCCGTGATATTAATCTGATAGTTATAAATACCGATAGGAAGTCCATCTGGTATATCATATACGATTGGATTCGTAGCAAACCATGGGGTTGGGCCCTCAACCACACCTGTTCCTTCGAGAAAGATTGTATAATTTACCACATTTTCATTAGACACCGTCCAAGACAAGTTTATTCCCGTGTAATCCCAATTAACGCTGAAATCCGAAGGTTTGTCTAATAATATCGGATCATTCATGTCCCATCTCTGTCTTACCTGAAGAATGAATAATCCATTAGATCCTGCGAAAAAGGCATAATCTCCATTAACAAGGACTCTATTTATACCCGTAGAAATTGAATGTTCGTACCATGTGATAGGATTTGTCGGATCAGAAATTTCAAATATAAAAAAATCTGAACCTCCTCCATCTGTCACATATGCAAAATCTCCACTGATGTAAACTGATTTTGCTAAGGGACCAAATCCCATTGATGCGTATGTAATTAATTCAGGATTCGAAAGATCGGTTATATTGATTATGGCTAAACCAGAATCGTCTGCTGTAACATAAGCGTAATCTCCATCAACATGTATGTCTCTTGCTCTTCCAGTTAAATTTTCATACACGGGTATTCCTGGATTTTCAGGGTCAGATATATCTATTATGGCTAGACCCTCGTCTCCATCTGCGATAAAGGCACAATCTCCGCTAATATAGATTGCCTGGGAGCTACCGTTTGTATATCTATAGCTAATTAACTCGGGATTTGTAGGATCTGAAATGTTCATGATGTTCAGTCCCAATGTACCAATAATATACGCTAAATCCCCTTCTATAAATATATCTCGGGCAGCTCCAAAATAAAAACTTTCCGTCGTGATGTATTGAGGGTTTGTAGGATCCGAGACATTTAATGTGGATAAACTAGTACCACCATCTACAGTATAGGCTATATCTCCATCTACATATAAGTTTAGCACGCCCGTTGTGTTTTCGCTTCCAATGAATTTAGGCGCTTTGGGATTTGAGATATCAAATACTGCCAAACCTAATGAACCTAATCCGCCTGCGTAAGCAATATCACCATCAATAAAAATACTCGTTAATCTGCTTGTATCTTGTACAGGATCTCCAGGAGTAATGTGTTCTGAAATATCGAGTACAGCCAATCCTGGATTATCTCCTAAACAAATATATGCATGATTTCCATTAATATCAAACCCAAAAGGATAATTAAGTTCTTCTTCGTAAGCAATAATTACTGGGTTTAGGGGATTTGAGATATTAAACACTGCTAAACCCGAGCTTGCCGTTGTTAAATAAGCGTAATCCCCATCTAAACGCACATTGACTGCATTACTAGTAGTATTTCTATATATTGGTGATCTAGGATTAGTAGGATCTGTAATATTTATTACTGCTAATCCAGAATGTACGGCTAGAAATGCATAATTTCCACTTACGCAAACATCCCACGCATTTGAAAATATATTCCTATATTCAGGGGTTCCTGGATGTGTTGGATCAGAGATATCTATAATCGCTAATCCAGTAGTCACATCGGCGATATATGCGTAATTTCCACTGACATAAACACTTACCGTGGCTCCATCTGTATTAACTGTTTCAAGCGTTATGGGATCAGAGGGATTAGAAATATTTACAATTGTCAATCCACTAGAGCCTTCTGCGATATATGCGTAATTTCCTCTCACGCATAATTCCTGTGCGTTACTGGTTGTAGGTTCATAAATAGGTGTTCCAGGATTCTTAGGATCTGTAATATCGATTACAGCTAACCCCGAGGTTCCTGCAGCAATATATGCGTAATTTCCACTTACAACAACCCCCGTATCGACACTAGCTCCAGTAATATATGCTGAAGTTGCAATATTCTCCGGTTTTGTTGGATCAGATATGTCAACAACCTGTAGATATCCACCAACAACATACGCATAATTACCACTAACATCCACATCGTATGCATAAACTCCATCTTCATAATACACAAAAGATGGTTTTGAAGAAATCGATTCAATCCATCCCGAATTATTATAACAACTAATTGAAGTAACTGATAAAGCCACTAAGATACAAGATATTAAAATTAGATTAGTTTTTTTTTTATTCATAAGATTCACTTTTATTCTTTATTTTGTTTTAATAGGTTTATTTTAGAGTAAAATCTGTCTACTCTTGTTTTTGATCTAAATTTTTTTATATTTTAGATAAAACGAATCTATGTGTTGATGAACATATAATATTCCATTTATAGTCCTCAATCTAAAACATCCATAAAAGCTTGTAACTTTAATGGAATATTTTCCTTTAATTGGAAAGTGATCATACATGTGAATTTATAAGATATTCCTCTCTCTCGCCTTTCATAACTATTTTCTGATGATTAAATTGGATTAAATAAAATTAAAAAAGAGAATTGATATCAAATTGAGTCTATTTTTGATTCTCTGTAATTGATGGAGATTTAAAAATCTTTTATAAAAAGCCGACAAAAAGCGGCTTTATGCCATCTCAAATTAAGTCGGAATCATCAACAGAAATTTTAACCGATAAAAATGATTTTTTTTATCCCTTTTTTGTACAAGAATGCTATTACTCCTCGTATGAGGGGATTATTCGTTTTTCGACAAAAATCAAGGAAGGATAGGTGCGATTTTCGTCGGAATCTCATTAAAGACTTTCAAGTTTCAGTTAAAAATAAAGAATTAAAAATACACTCAATTAGAATTTATTTTTTTTTGCCAAGATAACTAAAATTATAGTTAAAATTCCTATTAATAAAAGCAGGTTGAATCCGGGAATTAATGCAGATGCAACATAAGAGGGAAAAGGAAAGATCTAAAAATATGCTTCGCTTATATCGTAATTAGAACAGTTATACGCGTCTTCTATGCGTATTTGGTACGCATCTCCATAACTCGTATAATTTTCGTCTATTGTCCAGGAATAAGAACCGTTGTTTAGAGTATTCGGCGTAATAGTTCTATAATAGCTTCCCATATAATACAAGGAAATATTCACATAAGAAATAAATCCTGTCGAAGTCTAGACTATCTCATGCGTGGTACCTGCCTGTCAGGACCTCGAACTCGTGGGGCTCGTAATTATGATAGAATTAGGAAGTGGTTTGATTTTAAGACATTCTCCACTCGTATCTGGAAGGCGTCCCTGTAATATGAGTACTCCTCGTCGAGAGTCCAATTAAAAATACCCCGATTTTTTTTTTCTTGTTTTTCAAACCTAAAACCTTGGATATTAATATAAATACTAATATACTTTTACAAATATGTGATTATTCTTTATTTCAATTATAGTCCTCATTTCAATAGTTCCATGGAAGCTTGTATTAATAATGGAAAAACTTTTTTTTTGCTATGGAGAGTGCTAAAATGAACAAAAAAGAGGAGAATTTTTTCTAAAAATATATATTTAAAATCAATGTTAAGTTCCATAATAATAAAAGCTTTCACAAATATATTGGAACCATAATATTAATGGAACTATATATTAAAAGGATAATATAATATTAGATGTAAGTGAAAAAGAGCAAAAACAATTTACTATGAAAAATACGAGTTATCCTCCCGAAAATATATGCAATCCCACCAAATTCGATAAGCGAGATTATGATCACATCATTCTTTGGATGCTGTATAATAATGATTCGTGTCAATGGTCTGATTTCATTCAAGATCCAATAGGAATTCCAATTGGTACATTATCTAGACACTTGACTTTGTTAAAACAGAGTGGTTTTGTTAATAACTTCGAGAGGGGAAAATATCAGATTACAACTGATGGGAAAAAAGAATTTCACAAATTGTCCAATCCAAACAAGAAAGGACGGCAAGTTAATTATCCACCAAAAATAATATTGAATACGGGAAGAAATTACTCGGATTGGATACTTTGGATGGTATATAACAATAATTTCTGTAAAAGAACTGACTTTCTTGAAGAGCCATTGTCTATTAACCATGCATCCTTATCAAAGAACTTGAATCAATTAATGAATAATGGATTGATTATTAAAACGGATGGAAAATACGAAATTACAGTTATGGGGAAATCAGCGTATTCGAAGTTGCTGCAACAATATGATTTGGATCGTCAAACGATTTTAGAAGCGGAAATGAAAACAATTGAATTTCTTACAAACAAAACAAATAATTTTTTTACTAAATACGAGATCAATAATTTTGATATTCAATTCAAATTTTTAATTATCCTCCTTAAACTAGACTATGAAAAAGTTAAATCATTACTTAAAAACGAGGAGGAATATTTCAAGATCGTGCTCTTTTTTGCGATAAATCATCCAGATCATTATCCCAATTATATGTCTCCTAAAGAATTCTCCATAAAATATCAGGTCAAAAGAATAACTCTTGATTATTATGTCGAAGAAATTTTCGAAGGAATGATATATCCTGTACGGTTCTTTAAATTAATTGCTCCCTCTGGCGGGGAATTCTACTTTCACTCGGGGGAAAAAATCGAACGAATGCTTCAAGTACTTACGGAGCACGAAATTAACAAGTTCGCTTATATGAATGTCTTTTATCAAAAATCACAATATCTTTCCAACAAAAACTTAAATTTGATTCTAGATCGTATATCAGAGAATTTATGCGCGTCAATATTAAGTCCTGAACTCAAATCATCCCTTAAAGGGCTTTTACCCGAATATATTAATTTTTTGGCTTATAAAATAGAGTTTAAAAAGGAACTTAAAGACAAATACGATAAGTTAGAAGGAATGATATGGCAAAAAATGGTTAAATTCTTTGATTTAGAGGCTTCCGAGGGATTAAACACGCAATTTAAAGAAAACATCGAGGATATTAACGAGAAGATAGCATCAACGCGTCGCGATATCGATTTATATTATTCTAAATTAGAGATATTGATCTATTTTAATCAATATAAAGATGTATTGAACCTCTTAGATGAAATGTTAGTTATTTTTCCCGAGAAAGAAGTGGATTTATTGATGAAAAAAGCATCTATTTTTAAAAAAAGAAGAAATTTAAGCGCAGGAATGGACATAATCGATAACCTAATTGAAAAATACAAGGACAATAGCGAACTTCTCAGTTATAAGGCATTTTGGTACCAATATATGAACAAAAAAGACGACGCCATAAAGGTGATTCAAACGCTTATCAAAAAGTATCCAGAAAAGGGAATTTATTTTGATAACTATGGTGAGATATTGATGTATTTTGAAGATTACGAGCAAGCAGCTGATAAATTTCTCAAAGCGCTTATAAAGGGAGAAAAAGAATGGTACACATATCAAACATACATAAAACTTGGAGTATGTTATAAAACACTCGGAAACTTCGAATTAGCCATAAAAAATCTCAAAAGGGGAAAAGAACTCTTAACCGAAGTAAACATCGATCCCGACGATAAGCAAAAATGGACAGTAATTGCAGATCTATTTATCGCAGAAACAAGCGATCCAAAATTTATACAATTTCAAACTCGTAGGTGAGTACAGTTGAGGGGTTCCTAAAGGATCTCTTACTATCGCATACAACACAAAAGAAAAACTCACTATTCTCATGTGCGTTCCCTCCATTATTCTCGCTTTCTGATATCACATATTTTTCTAACCATCCACATCACGACTATAGTCTGTTAAAACAAGATACAATCAGAAAGAATAGCTTAATACAGTTAGACGCTTCATAAAATGATTTTAGGTCGTGCTTGAAGTAAATTTTAAATTTTTATGATTTTAATTAGCTTTACTCAATTTTACATTTCTGGAAAAGATTTTATGTCATTATCGGGACTCATCGTTCTTTGTAAAATAAGAAATGTTAATTAATATCAAAGATTAGAAAAAAAATAGGTAATTAAAATGAAAGCTCTAATTTTAAACGGTTGCAAATCTGATCACGACGAATCTGCTTTGGTTCTTGATTTAATTCTTAAAGAACTCGAGATTTTAAAGTGGGACATAACATCGATTTCTCTTGAAGATAAAGACATTAATTTTTGCGTTGGTTGTTATGGATGCCTGGTTCAAACACCTGGTAAATGTCTAATTAAAGACGACGAAGAAATTATCATGAAACACTATGTTCAAAGCGATCTACTAATTTATCTCAGCCCCATAATATTTGGAGGATATTCGTCAATTCTAAAAAAGGCTATTGATCGAAAAATCTCCATTCTTTTAACCAAAATGGTGAAAAGAAACGGAGAAACTCGTCATCCAAGGAGATACAAAAAAAAACAATATCTATTAGGTATAGGTCTTTTAGATACGCACGATTCAAAGAAAGAAGACATATTTAAATCTTTAGTTGCTCGGAACGCTCTAAACATGTGGGCTGTTTTTCAGCGAGCTATCATACATTCAAAAGGTGAAAATCTGTTAGAATTTCGTGATAATTTAAATAAAGCGTTAAGGGAGGTAGAAACGATACAATGAATAAAATCAATAATGTTTTATCTTTAGTTGGAAGCCCTAAGGGCTCAAGGAGCACGTCCGATTCTCTTAGTTCATATTTAATTTCCTCCTTGGAACAATTGGGCGTGAAAGTTGAAAAAGAATTTATCTACAACCTCGTCAATAAAGAAGAGGGTCAGAAAAAATTACTTGATAGCGTGGAAGAAGCTGATGTGATCGTTTTAGCTTTTCCACTTTACGTCGATTGTTTACCTGCTGGAGTTATAAAAACATTAGAGCTCATTGCAGATCTCAGAAAATCTAAAAAAGAATGGAAAAAGCAAGGATTTGCAGTCATCGTCAACTGTGGTTTTGCAGAAGCTCACCATAATAACACTGCCGTAGCTATTTGCGAGAATTTTGCAGAAGAAACGGGTTTTGACTGGAAAGGCGCATTATCGCTTGGAATGGGGGGTTTTTTTAACGGTAGATCCTTGGAAGAATGCGGAAGCATCGTGAAAAAATTAAAAAAAGGCTTGGATCTCGCTGCGCGAGCTTTAGCCAAGGGAGAACTAATATCAGACGAAATCATCGATCTCGTTGGAAAAAAATTCATGCCTATTTCTATTTATAAAAAAGTAGCGAGTATAAGTTTTAAAAAACAAGCGAAGAATAATGGAGTAAAAAAAAGAATCAAAGACCAACCTTATCTTTAATTTTTGACGATTAAGTATTTGAAGTTGGGATCATGCAATTTTTCACGCACGGGACAATTAAAATTAATTAATTGAAATAATTCAATCGTTTCAGAAATAATCTTTTCTCACATATCGATTTGAATGGCTTTTCTCATTGCAATAATAATATAGTCCCTTAGAGATAAAAGTATAAATTAAAAGTTCGTTTTCTAATAATAAAATAATATAAAAACTGGTTTTCGCTGAGAATATAAATTTCGTTATTTTATCTTATCGCTTTCCTTGCCTTAGGTGTTTTTGGAAGTTGATTACACCCCTTGAAAAAATGGGCGACTTACAAAAGGTAAGCGATTCATTTTAAATACTCAAATTATATTGATTAAATTGGAGTGAATAAAATGGTGGAATATAAATTAATCCCAGTTAAAAGGCCATTATCACATAAAATCATCAATGAAAAAGGGCCATCCGAAAAATTATTTAAAACATCAGCTAATTTGGGAATGATTTCGAAAGAGGAACTCGAAACGATACTAAAAATAAAAAACGGAATTCAACTGGCTGAATCAGACGAAAAGACCCAAATCGTCTTAAAAAAGCTATTAAAAAAGAGAATCGTCGAAAAAATAACATGATTTTTTCTATAACAAATTTAAATTAATATAACATTAGCTAAGGGATGAACCGATATCCCCCTTATATTAATTCCACTCGTTTACTTGCTTTACGACTTCGCCCAATTTACACAAATTTCTTATTAAATATCAAGGCGTTATTTTGATTAGTATGCAGAATTATCCTCATTGTAAATGGAGACTTTAGTTTAGTAGAAAATAGAAATATGATAAATCGATCATAAAATCTTAGCGGTTTTGAAGTTTTTATAATAACCCAACAGAGTATAAAAATATCTCTGAAGAATCCCTAGGAAGAGAATTTCGTGGGGATCACTCGAGGGCGAAAATTTCTTACAAATAGAACCGGCTAGGTTTGATATAAATTTCATAACACTATTATTATAATTGAAGGAGCACGATCTAACAATGAAAGAGAAATTCTTGGTCATTTCCTATTTTGACATGAAAATAGGACCTAACACCCTGTACACTCGATCCGACATTAGTACTATTTACGGATTTCCCGATTTATCGAAAATCTTGGATTTTAGCAACAAGGACGGCACTTTTTTGTTTTCCTTTCGCAAGTTCCAAACAATCAACACCGTTTTTAACATGCGCTCTGACATTGCCCGGGGGGGAACTGACTTGCTCATGATTTCTTGCATCGTCCGAGCGTCGTATTTTAAGAACGAGCTCACCGACATATTTAAATACTTGGAATCGAAAAAGGTTTACTTGGATAAGTTCGCCTCCGAGCTAAAAGCACTTCCCAATTTTAACTCGATCTTGTACAAATACAAACAAAATCCGTCAGTTGCGCAATTCACGCGGTATTGCAAGGAAGAGAATGTGAATTTTTTTTCGGTCTACGATCGATACCACGATCTCATCTTTCCCGAATCCGAGATCAAGCTCATAACGCAAGACATCAACCTTAAAAAAAAGATCTTCCTCATAGGTCCAAAAGGTTCCGGCAAGGACACCTATTTGCGAAACATTGAAACCCTCCAATTTTTTAGCGAAAATAATTTAGACATTCCCACGCGTATCATGGGGATAATGCTTGACAACATCGTCGCCTCTGACGCAATCGATTTTTTTAAAGGCAAGACGAGACTCGATAAGGCTCAAGCCGTGATATTCATTGTTAAAGACACAGACGGGAAAACTTCCATCGTTGTCAAGTCGTTTATAGAGAAATTCATGTCTTCCTATTCTGGCCAGCTCTTCGGCAAAATTCCTCTCCTGATCATTAACAACGAGGTTGAAGGCATGGGCAAGGCGCCCTTGCGGGAGGAAGAAATCAAAGAGATTTTCAGGAAACAAGAATTCAATGAGCAAGAAATTCCCTTTAAATACTATTCACTAAATGTGATCAAAGAAGATCCACTATTATTAGAGCCATTAAAATGGATCATCAAGGAGATTTTTACTTAGAGCGGTAAGTCAATATTATTTCCAGTAAAAACAAGCGAATGCGCTTGCGAGTAGAAAAGGCTAAGAGTAATCGTTAATCCCCACTTTCACGCCATTGATTTTGGCTTCTTAACACACTCGAAGGAATTTCAAAAAAAACATCCCGGTTGGGTGTACGTAAACCACGGCAGGAGAAAATCGCTCAATCAAACCCTATTTTGCTGCCTGAGCCACTGCGCTCCGTGGAGAAAGCCAGACGGAAAGCCCTATCCCGCGCACGCCTACTTCGGGTGGCTTTCCTCCCGCAAGTGCCGCGTTTCGGACGTGAAAACCTTGTGGAGAACGGCAAGGTGCGCTCACTGCAAGAAGGAACTCAGGGAAGTCAGAGAGGGCGCGAACGTCACTGGCGATAAACCGCGCTTTCCGTCAAGCTTGCCCGTGAAAGTCCGCGCCAAGACGCTCGGCGTTCCAACGGAAGGACGGTCGCTTCGAGCCATAAAAAAGGACCTGCAAGCGCGCGTGGTCAACAACGAACATTTCTCGTGCGAGCTGGACGAAAAAACGCTAAAACTTGGAGAGGCCCTTCGATTCAAGGTGGAAACGATCGCGTACGAGATCTGCGGCGTCGAACGACTGAGGACGAGCGTGAACCGCCTCAAGGAGCAAGGGGGGTGGAAAAGAATAAACGAGATCGTGAGGGCAAAAATCGCCCTAAAATCCACTGGCAAATACGGCTAGCCCTAACTATCGTATATCCATGCAATAAAACACGCAGAAATCGAACTCACTCGTCCCGCTTTCTCACGTCGTTTCCTTTTCGAAACGTCGACCGAGCGATAACTCTCGCATACTAGTACGGGATACTATCCTCATTAATAAGAACGATCTGCATGACCACAATCTAGTACCCTATCTTTAGACATCTTAAATCCCAAACCATGCTCAATTTCCCATTCGCAGTCGAATTCATAACCCACATGTGCTATGTTTTCTTCAAATTTATTGTGGATATAAATATTTCTCAATGTAATTAGCTTTTCTAATTGATCAATAGTATTAATATCAGGCAAATCTTCGTACCTTTTTTGTTGTATTCTATATTCAACTAACAGGAAATCCAACATGTTTTTTTTAATAATTTCTGAATTTTCAATTATATAATTATAAGCATTAATGTGCCCTTGTTTTATTTCTTCTCCGAAAATCTTTAATGTAGCTCTTCCCGTTTTAAACGGGTCTTCAGGATTCGAAGAATCAAATCTCCAGACATCTAATTGAATCAACCCTTCCCATCCAAAAGGAGATAATACCATATCTGGAATGCTGTTTTTCTCTTTTATCGTTGATTTGATAAATGTCAATCCTTTTTGGTGATATTCTTCTTTTATTTCAAGCTCTTCTATTTCATCCTCGAGCTCTTCAATTCTATGGAATGCCTCGCAGTTTTTACACTCAATCTTCTTGCATTTTTCTAATGTATCGCATTTTTTTACAAGCGATGCTCTTTCTTTTTCAAGCTTTTTTATTTCTTCTTTATACATGTTCTTTTCACCATTCTTTACATCACAATTTAAGATTAAACTTGAGTAATGCTATTATATATTTTTGGATTTAACACCAATTTTACTCTAGCGAGAAAAAATTGCCCTCAAGGCATCTGGGGAATACGGTTAGTTTCATAACTATCGTATATTTGCATTACTAAAAACAGAACTCGAATTTAATCTTCTCGTTTTCTAACATCCTTTCCTTGTCGAAACGTCGATCGCGCGATAACTCTCGTATACTAATACAGGATACGAAGGCTGATGGATATCGTAATACGATAAGGAGTTTAATTCTTTATTTTAGAGTTTTCGATAAAAACAGTGAACTGATTCTCTTGTACCATTTTAAACCTATTCCAGATTTCCTCGACTTCTTTTAACTCAATTTTTGAAATCTGAGGATATATAAAATCTGAAAAGTCCAAATCTCTTAAATTTTGGATAATAACACCCATCTTTCTATCTTTTAGATTTGTGTTAATTTCAATTAGGTGTTGAACTATTTTTTTTAATACAAGAGTCCTAGGCGATATTTTAAACGCTTGAAATAGACAATTCAGTGTTGATAAGGATCCGAATGTGAGATAAAAGGGGAGGTCTTCGAGAAATTTTCCAACATTATAATCCATATAATCCTTTAAAATGACATTAATTGCGTAAGTTATCCAATTAGCATAATTCTTTATAAATTGCTCGCAAAAAATAACCGCATCTGCAATGTTGTCTTGATCGTTTGTGAAATAACTAGTGTAAAGATCTTTGTACGGTTCGTCCTTTAACCACGAAAGAATAATCAATGAAAAGTTACTCCTCAAGTAATTTTTCGAATTTGACGATAATTTAATTTCGTCAGCTACAGAAAAAAGGGTGAAAACATTCAATAACTCATTATTTAACGATTCTGAGTATTCTTCAGACTCTATTAATTTTTTCGAAATCAGCTCCTTTTGCATTAATTTTTGAAGTTGCAGCGTAATACTATTCATCGTGGTTGGGAGGAGTCCAACATTATTGCATAAATATCCAAATTTAGTAGGTTTATAAGGACTATGTCTTTCAACAACAGGATTTTCTAAGACCTCTAGCGTTGAAAGAGAATTAGTTATTAAATTTTTGACATTATTAAAGAGCGAATAAAACTTGTGTTTTTCTTTTCGAAACCCAAAAAAGGTGTTATTGAGGAATTTATTTATAGAATAACCATCAAAACTTCGTTGAACTAATGCAGAAAGTATTTCCCTGTTAAGGGAAAGCATGTCTAAAGTAGCTTTTCTTTGTTTATTTTCTTCGTAACTATTCTTTGGGTGCATCCTGCTAACTTTTTCGCTTTCTAATATCGTTTCAAAGAAACTTTGTACATTTTCAATAGACTCCGTATTGCTATAAATGTATTCTTCTGCCTTCTCGTGCTCAAAATTATCTGTTTCTATGAGAATGATAAATCCTTCTGTAGATTCAAGAGCTCTTCCCGCTCTTCCAGCAATGTTCCTGAATAACATTTTTGACAGATATTCATATCTCATCCACAACGAAGGGATTATAATGCTAGAAACAGGCGTGTTCATACCTTCTGCTAAAGTTGTTGTAGCAGAGACAATCTTTAATCTATTGGTTTTGATCAATTTTTCTATCAAATCTCTTATATTAGGAGGCAATCCTGCGTGATGATATGCTATCCCTTTTTCAACATAATTCGCGAGCTTTACATCGTTGCCCATCGTAAATCTTATCAAATTTGCTGCGTTTTTATTTATACTTTTATTGTTTCTAAATAATTCATAGAGTTCTTGAGCGTATTCTTCTGCTTTAGGTCGAGATATAGAAAATATCATACTTAAACCATAATTTCTTTGAAATTGTCTCGCTAGATAGATCGCTTTTTCTTTTGTTCTGAATTTTTTAAGATGAGTCATATTTGGTTTAAATCCCTTTAGATCTCCGTAAAAAACTAGAAAACCTTCTTTAGTCAATAGAGAATGAACTGCGCGAGTAGGGCTCCAGCTCGATTTTTGAAACCTACCTTTTTCAACATTCAACCAATTGGCGATTTCGTCTGGATTTGGAGTAACAGCAGACAACATCACGATTTTTTCAGGTTTATTTTTGCGTTTTTTAAGATTAGTAATTAGAATTTCCAAGTTTAAACCACGAATATTACTTCCTAAATTATGAGCTTCATCAATGATAATAAGTTCAAGATTTTCCAAATTTTTATTATTCTGGTTGAGGAGGATTTCGAATTTTTCAAGAGTAAATATTAGGACACTAGATGTTTCCAAAATAAACTCATCTAATTCAGGCATTGAGATTCCCCCAACAAGAATTCCAACATTAAATCCTAAAGGATTAAGAGATTCAGCGAGATTATCGTATACTTGAGAAGCCAAGGCTCTGGAAGGGACGATATATATTATCTTGGAACGAATGTTACTCGCTAACGAAGCAATAATACATATTTCAGCAATTAAAGACTTTCCTGCGCTTGTAGGAGCAGAAACAACGAAATCATTTTTTTCTAGAATTCCAGAATTTATTGCTTCAATTTGGGAAGGCCAAAGTTCAATAATTCCGCGTTTTATTAATTGTTTTTTGTACTTCTTCCATAGGATTGAATCATGAGGCAAATTATAAACGATTCTTTTAAATTCTCTTTTAAAGCTAACTTCTAGTAATTCGGTGATGAAGAATAAATTTACATCTTGGTTAATATCGAAATTTTTCTTTGCTTTCTTTAATATGTCCAGAGCCTCTTCTAAATATGTAAATCGCCCCTCTTTCCAAAATATTTCTAGTCGTTCGAACGATGTGATCATTTGAAATAATCCCAATATCGTCCTAAATTTGCTAGGATCTTTATTTACTAAATCTTCGAAACTAGACCTTATATTAGAACTTAATCTCAGATTTTTTGTTAAATCTTTAATATCTCTAGAAATATATGCAATAATCACATCCGTGTAAATAAATTGCAAATTATTCCATGTTTCTAATGGTTCAATTTCATTCCTTCTGAATTCCTTGACTTTTTCTATGATCACTTTCGCGTTTGCTATTTTATCTGCTAGATCATAACATATACTTGTTAAAAGATATAAATCAGCGCTTTTTTCAAAATTTCTTTTGTATTTTTCAGAATACCTGAGCAACAGTTCTAAATATCGTGCAACTTCTTCAAAATGGGTTTCTTGTAGTATTTGGCTTTTTGAAAATTGAAAAAGTGTGGCTTGGATGAATATATATGCACCAATTATCAATTTCTCTTCATTTAAGGTTCCAGAATCATTGCTTGAATTAATAAATGCAAAGATGTCTTTTATTCCAAATTGATCATATAGATTTTTACTTGCTAATTCTATGAAATCTTTTCTTAAATCAATTGATTTTAATAATTCTATAATTTTATTTATTTCAACATCATCAGACATCTTTAGCAACTCTTTCATATATTCTTTCTGAGCTTGAAATGATATTATTATATTCTACATTTCTTCTAAATGCAGAACCAAAATCGTTTAACTCTGTTTCAAAACGCTTTCCAATATTTCTAGTTACATTTGGAGATATAAAAAATCCAATTATGTTCATTTTATCGTATTTTCCATTATAAATTTCTTTTAAAACGCTTAACACGGGAAATAACTTTATTTTATTCTCATAGTGTTTTTGATACCAAAATGCTTTCTGAACAAAATATTTTATTCCCTCATTTTTTATTTCAGAAACTAGTTCTGAGATTTGAGTGGACATACTTTTTTTAGTTTGGCTTGTCTTAGCTTCTAAGATCCATAAATTTTTACATTGATCAAAGCATAACGCATCATAATTAGGCAAGTCTTGATCTAATGCAAGCGGAATTGCCCAGGGTAATATTGGAATATCCAAATCAAAATACTTTTCTGATAAAAATGTAGACATTGCATGTCCTACTCTAGAAAATACTGTTTTTTCAAGCTTAGGCAATACAGATATGGTTAATCCCACTTCTCTACATTCCTGAAGTAAATCCTCATCTTCTGGAGTTTCTGCTTTTAGTGACATATTCTTAATCATATATTCAACAAGTTCATCTTCTAATTTGTTAATATCACTTATTTCAATTAATCCCCCTTTAGGATTTCTGATATCAACAATGTCACCTCTGCAAGGAATTTAAAACACCTATAGAATTTTCATATTATTTTTTTTATGATTTCTACAAAATAGAAATATCGTAGATTTCTTGAACCGTAAAAGTCATAAACTCAACATTTCTTGATTTTTTTCCAGATTTTTAAAAGAAAAATCAGTTGAATTCATATTCAACCTGCCCAAATGTGTCAATATAAAAAACAATACACCCAATCATAATAAGCTTTTGCATATTTCTGGCAAATTTCTTTATCTAGGGTTTTAATTATTTTTTGAAAATCTCTTTCCTTTTTAGTATTTATGTTATTGTTATTCCTAATTTTTATAAGAAAGTGTTACTTTTTACTTAGACAAGGATTTGAATAAATACACTTTTTTCTGAATAATTGAATATGCAAATCAATTACCCCATATATGGACACTGTCCTAAGTGTAATGAACCTTTAGGATAGATAGAAGGAGAATCGGAAAATATAATCTGCTATAAATGCAACAGTTTCAAGATAATAGAAAAAAAAATAGCTCTCCTGCAATACAAAGATAAACTAAAAAAAATTCGAGACGATTTTAGAAAGGGCATTAAAAATAGTCATATCGATCGATATTTTGCTAATTATTTAACTTTAAGCGAAGCGATTTGTTGCAGTAAGGACGAGGAATATTTAACATTAAGCTCTACAGAATTTGAGTCTGGAGGATTAATTGATTTTAAAAATTTTGTTATAGGATCTATAGGAATAAAGTGGATTTTAGAAGATCTAAATTTTATCTATAGCACTAGTAAAAATTATGATAATATTGTTTTTGGATTACCACAAGAATGGATAATTAACTTCCAAAAATATATTTATTTGGATAATAACCTCGGGTATATTGTTAAGGATAATATGGATAATGAGAGATTCTATTATTTCGAAAAATTAGAATTTTATTTTAATTCTTTGAATCAGTTTGGTATGTTTGACCCAACAAAATTGGATAAAAAAGAAAATATTGAGATTATAAAGGAATTATTGAAAAAAGAAAAAAATTCTGAATATGCTAAACAAATGGCATTTATTCATATTCCTCTTTTTTTTGTTTGTATGGCTTATCAACAATATCCAAATGCTGAAGATAGGATTTTTTCATTTGAAGATATATTATATGATCCAATAGTAATAGATTATTTAGGTTATATATATAATCAATATAAAGATAAAAGAGCACGAAGTCCGAAAGAATGGAGTCATGATAATCCTTGTTTTCTCTACATTGATTTTAATAATCTTAAAAAAGATATACCTAAAATTGAATGGAATCAAATGTTAAAAACACATATAATTTCGTCTCAATATAATTCTATGAGTTTTCCATTATTGATAGAATACAAAGGAAAAATACTGATTGCACCAACGAGATTAAAAATAGCTAGAGAAATGATATACGAAAGACTTCTTCATAACTTTATTCATAGTCATTTATCCATTGTTTCTGAGAATGACTTTCAAAAAAAAATATTAGATATTTTAGAAAAGAATAATTGTATGGTGAGAGATCCTTTAACAAATAAATATTGGATATATATTAGCGATAAAAAAAAAGCTACATTCGAATTTGATATACTTGCCGTGTTTAATAACTATATTCTTGTTATTGAATGTAAGGCGTTTCATCCAACTGCTTTTTACCATTTACTTCCTACAGTTGAGGGAAGGAGAAAAAAAGTCCAATATTATAGCGAACAGTTCAAAAAAAAAATTCATCCTTGGTTTTGTGAAAACTTAAAGAAATCTAGATTGGGCCATATAAATATTGTATGTCGATCAAGAGATATTGGTGCTACAAAAACAAAACAATTTACTCTAAATCTTGAAGATCGTATTAAATATATCGACCATAAACAAATTATTGGACTATTTATAACACAACATAAAGAGTATTTCAAGGGGTATTCAAATATATTTCAAATCCACTATAAAGATATTGAAGATTTTCTTGACCATTTAAAGTGAGAGATTCTAACTATTTTTACTCAACTTAATTTATTAATTTTCCTCAGAACACATCAATTGAACGCAATAATTCTTAGTAATTCCTTATAGTTCAAAAAAGAACGATATTAATCCTAATACGATGAATTTTAATAATAAAAGAATATGTATTTTTAACAAGTAGTTACAAGCGAGTTAACATGGGAAAGCACCTTAAGTTCAAGGAAGAAAGCTCGGTGGAGTGCTTTCGAGTTCCAAAAAGCAAGAGAAAAAATTATCGAGAATGTATAAATAAAATTATAAATGAGAAATTCATAAAAGATAAAGAAAAATTAAAGGAAAGAAGCGATTAAATT
>JAFGGO010000052.1 GCA_016930515.1 Promethearchaeota archaeon
ATAGGGCTCTTTATTTTATTATATAGATTCATTTTTCTCTTTAATCCTGAATTTTCTTCTTAATAATCTTCCATAATTATTAAATATCCAGATAAAATCCATTTAGTTAAAAATTCTCAAATTGAAAAGATGTGCCTTGTTGTATAATTACCAAATCTAAAAATGTATATATCAAACAAAAATATCTTTATAATATTTTATTTTAATAAACAGCAAGATATTCCCTATATAATATAAGAGAATCTGAAATTTTTGAAGCTTAACAAGAAAAATATATCTGAAAGATTTTTAAAATATATTAGAGCCAACGATGTGATTTAATAAGTCATTTCTCGGTTTCATATAGTTTATTTTTCCTTGCTCTTTATTTATCAGCAAATTCTTTTCGAGGCTAAGCGTATCAACGATATTAACATTCATTTTATCCTTATAAATTACAATTTCATTGAAACTAGGATTTTCTTCCGCTCTGACCTTATCCGTTGTCGTCGTGCCACAATACAAAAGGCTAGTCTCTCCAAATTGCCAAGCATGAGGTGCGTGTCGATGCCCTTGAAGAACCAAGTCCACCCCGTACTCTTGAGTAACTTGTAAAACCTCTCCTGCATCTACGAGAGTGCTTCTCTTCTGACCTGCATTTGGAAGCGCAACGAGATGGTGGTGCAACGCAAGAATCTTAAACTTCCTTTCGTTTCTGATTAATTGTTGAATCAACCATTCTAATTGTTCGTCTCCTAGTTCACCTTCGGAAGTGTTGTTTCGAGTACTTTTCACGCCGATAATTACGGCTTTTTTTTCGTTTAATGTGAGAATATTTCGTCTAGGTCCAATATATCGCTCAAAAAATACAATTCCATTGTTGATCGAATCGTGATTTCCTATGACATTCAACATGGGGACTTTAATTTTTTTTAAAAAATTAGCAACTTCTTCGTACTCCGATTTTGTTCCTTTATGAGTAAAATCTCCCGTACACACAACTGCGTCTGGTTTCGAACAATTTACATAAGTGATAAATCTTTCGAGACACTCTTCAATGAATCCCCTTGAACCGTAATGCAAGTCCGACCAGTGGATAATCTTTAACATGTTTTTGTCTCTTAATAAATTTTAATAATAAATATCAAAAAATTAGATGAAGATTTATTTTTTATGAGTCGGAGGAAATATCGTATCGATTAAATCATTTTGAAAATTTAAGAACCCTTTTCCCTTTAATGCCGAAACTTCGTAATATATCATTCCACGATCTTTTGCAAACTCTT
This sequence comes from Promethearchaeota archaeon, assembly GCA_016930515.1. GTDB lineage: Archaea > Asgardarchaeota > Lokiarchaeia > Sigyniarchaeales > SOKP01 > FT1-020. The sequence goes on from JAFGGO010000052.1 coordinate 1,266, forward strand.
CTGCTTCTTCTGAGGGTATCATTCTATTAGGAGAGTCAATTTTGTTTCCAATCAAATAAATTTTTTTTGGATTTTCTCCTTTTATCATGTCTAACCAGAAATCGATGCAAATTAGAGTGTCGTACCATTCAACAGAAAATATGAAAATTGCAATAGTACAGCTCCTGAAAAATGATTCTTGGAAACAGCGAAATTGTTGTTGTCCTCCAAGATCCCAAAGCTTAGCGTCAACTATAACGCCATCTTCTCGACGAATGTCATGAAAGTCGATTCCTATGGTCATTGTCTTGTCCATTTCCTTTCCAAGCTTTCCTGCTAATCTTTCACACAAGGTCGTCTTTCCAACTGCACCTTCTCCCCCTACTACTACCTTGAAAATTTTTTTATAACATAAATCCATTTTTTGCTTGTTAACTGTCATTTTTATCTTTTTTATCTTTTATTTTTAGTAAGCTCTTGTTACACGAGAGCATTAAGAGGTTAGGATTGTATAAAATATATGGCGTTATGAATAGTCGTTTTCCTAATAATAGAGTCACATGTCTGCAGTTTAATTGCTGATCGATGTAAACCACGAGCATGTGAACCTCTCTCTTAGCCTCCTGCTCTGAGACATGCATCAACACGATGGTGAACGGGTATCTATCCACATTGTCAATAATTTCATGTGTTATTTCCACATTAAATGTCCTTTTACATTCAGGGCATAATACTTGAGTTACCCTTACTATTTCGTTTTTAATTAGCATCTATAATCAATTTTATATCCATCCTTGAGTTAAATCAGCCATAACTCTTTTTTTAAGATAATGTCATTAATCTATGGTGGAACTATAGTCTATATAGTATTCAAATTGATTATCAAAGAGAGTTAAAATGTTGTCAAAAACAATTCGTCGCTGGGACGCCACGGGCAGGATTATATATCATTGAACTTGGGGAAATCATCGCAGGACTCCAATGAACGATTTGATCAGCTTATAAATCTGGAGGAATCGTGCTTATCATAAATAATAAGGGTGATCAAGGTCTAAAACCCTAGATAATTATTTGGAATGATGGTTTAGAAGCTTTATACCGCTCTATTAGCCCACATATTCTCCCAATAACAATCCTATCGAAGGAGTTTGGAAATCTCTGCTATCATAAATAATAAGGCACTGCTCAACCCAAAAAGGGCTTCGGATGCTTTTTTCACGAACTCTCAAGATCTTTCAAGAATCACATTCAGGGAGAGAAAAAGGAAAAGAGATCCTGCACTAAAGTATTCCAGACCTCACGCCCTATAATGTAGAGGTTCTCAGGCATTCCTTGGAGGTAATTTTTTAACACAATAAATATTAGAACAGTTAGAAAATGTTTTTTGGGACGGCTCTATACTACGAATTACCCTCCTTGTATGTCGTTTTAAAATGGCACTATATACTCTATATATGCGCAATACTTGATAGTATTCTATGTCGGTATGGCTTTAATATTTCGAAAAAAAAACTTAATTATCTCAATATATTTGGAGATTCTTAAAAAATGGAAAAAAAAAATTTATCTATTGTAGCCGTTCTTGGAATTGTTGCTTTTTTCTTCATTGGTATGGGAAGTGGGTATGCTATAAACCTTTTTACTCCAGCTCAAACCACTACAATTACAATAACAGGCTCAACTACATGTGAACCAGTTATAACCGATTGTGCTAACTTGTACATGCAACTTAATCCAAACGTGCAAATCTCCGTTTCTGGCGGTGGCTCTTCTACAGGCATTAGCAATTGTATTGATGGAATCAATGACATTGGTATGGCCTCAAGAAATATCAAGGGAACAGAAAATGTTTCAGCAGGTAACGATCTTATTGATTATCAATTCGCCAAAGACGCTCTTGCCGTGATTATCGACGCAGACCATCCTGATGCCGCTTCAATTATAGCCAATGGTTTGACTATGTTAGAAGTATATATGATCTACAATGGTTCTTATGACGATTGGTCTGACTTAGGATATTCTGCGGGAGCAATTTCTCCCATGACGAGAGATTCTAATTCAGGAACAAGAGCAACTTTTGAGGAATTAGTTGTTAACCTTATGGACGATGAATTAGGAGACGATGCTGGCTACATTGCCAATGTAGGTAGTTATCAAAGTACCACTGGTAATCCTGATATGGTAACCCAAGTTGCCGCCTCAACTTTAGGCATTGGATATTGTGGATTAGGATTTGTCGATACTAGAGTGCTTGCCGTTCCTATTGGTGCTTCTGGAAGCGCCGTGGGACCCTCTGCTACAACGGCTTTAGATGGAACTTATCCTATTTCACGATCATTACACTTAGTCACGAATGGTGCTCCTTCTGGTGAAGTTCAGGCCTTTATCGATTTCGTTTACGGAATCTATGGTCAAGAAATCGTTATAGAGAATGGTTTTATCCGAATCTGGAATTAAATCAAACCCATTTCTTTCCAATTTTTTTTTAAATTTTTAAGTTTTATGATTTTGAGCATAATTTTAATTTTTGGTCTGTTAAACATTCAAACATGTATTTAGGCTAATTTAAAAATATATATTCACTTGGTATTTTTGAAAAACTTAACTAAAACATTAGACTTCATATTACTCTTTTCATACAATTTAGTAGTTAGCTAATTGAATGATGATAAGATTCTTAATTGTATTCTATCTATATAGAGTATATAGCACATAATAGAATATTGCGATTAGTGTTATATTGTATTTCTTTTTCTTGAACATAATAACTTAATTTTTAACCTAAAAAATTATGACAGAAACTGAAGTGATAACTGGAGATTATTTTTTCACCGACGATATGGATTATTCCTATCTGACGAAGAACAGAGATCCCTATATTAAGACTTTATTGCTAGGGATAGCTTCACTAGCAACCGTATTCGTCTTTATGATAATTTTCTACCTTTTTTATATGGGAGGAGAATTCTTTCTTGAAGTTCCACTTGATGAATTCTTTTCAGGGACGATATGGTTACCTAACGAAACCCAGAAAATGTATGGCGCTTTACCAATTATAGTAGGTACTATATTAGTAACTTTTGGTTCGGTCATTATTTCTATACCCTTAGGTCTTGCAACTGCAATATTTATCGCAGAAATTGCATCCCCAAGAGTTAGAAAAGCATTAAAATTTATAGTTGAAATTCTTGCTGGAGTACCTTCCATAGTTTTTGGTTTTTTTGGTATTCTTGTAATCAACCCAATGATTGGTAGTTATACTGGAGGAACTGGAGCCTCTTGGCTTTCGGGTTCATTGATACTTGCTATTATGTCCTTACCTACAATAATTACCGTATGTGACGACGCAATTAGAGCTGTACCAAATTATTATAGAGAGGGATCCTACGCTTTAGGAGCAACTAGATGGCAAACAATTAGAAAAGTCGTAATTCCTGCGGGAATATCGGGGATTACAGCGGCTATTATTTTAGGTGTTGGTAGAGCGTTAGGTGAAACGATGGCAATGGTTCTAGTTGTTGGAAATAGTACTGTCATTCCAAATCCTATAACGGACATTTTTTCAAGGCTTGCAGTCATCACAGCAACGATTGCAAGAGGATATGGTGAAGCAGAGTTTGGCACGACTGAATCAAGGGCATTTGTAGCATTAGGAATCGTACTTTTTGTAATGACCTTCATTATTAATACTGCTGCTATGTATTTATTGTCAAGGACAAAAAAAAAATTCGAAGGAACTTCCGAAAAAAAGAAGAAGAGATTTGAAAAAATAAAAAATAAAGAATCTTATAAATACCTGCAAAAATATAAAAAATTCATATTATTCTCGTTAATTTTTGCTGGTATTGTGGTTATAATGCCCGATATTCCTTCAAAAATAACCTATGATATCCTCATTATACTTTTAAGTGTTTCATTATATTCCAAGTCCAAATTATCAAAAGAAACGGGGAAACTTGTAACATATGGAATCCTCTTGGTAATTATTGGTTGGGTCTTTTACACTTGGTGGGGATTATTTTACGCACTTTTGGGTTGTATTCTTTTACTATTTATTATCTTGGTGATTCGTTATTCCTCAGTCGTAGCGCAACAAAGAATTTGGTTAGGAATTTCATTTATATGTACTATTCTTACTATAGGAGTAGTTGCGTTAATAGTAGGTAGAGTTGTAGTAGAAGGGTTGCCGGTGATAACACAACCAGGTTATTTTACTACTGATCCATTACATGGTGGCATTTACCCAGCTATAATAGGAACATTTGAATTAGTGCTCTTTTCATTGATATTTGCATTAGTTTTAGGCATTCCTGCAGGAATTTACTTATCAGATTATGCCAAAAAGAGCAACAAATTAACAAAAATCATTCGTTCAGGTATCGATAATTTAAATGGCACGCCTTCAATAGTTTTTGGCCTTTTTGGATCAATCTTATTTGTTAAGTTCTTGAACTTTGGTATTAGTCTTATAGCTGGAGCTCTCACCTTAGGTTTGATGATACTCCCAACTATAATTAGGACAACAGAAGAAGCCATTAAATCGGTACCACAATCCTTCAGAGAAGGAAGTTTAGCATTAGGCTCAAGTAAATGGCAGGGAATTGCAAAGATAGTTTTTCCCGCAGCAGCACCGGGAATTGTAACTGGTGCGGTGTTAGGAATGGGTAGAAGTGCCGGAGAAACCGCACCTATCATGTTCACGGGAGCAACATCAACTTTACGATTTGTATCAGTTAATCTCATGGCACCTGTAATGGTTTTATCGTACAGTCTTTATACGAATTTATTAGAAGGTCACCCAGTGGATGCTGCAGGAATAGCCTTAACATTGTTATTACTAGTTTTGCTAATTTATGGAGTAGTCTTTTTAATAAGATCTTATTTCGAAAAGAAAAAAAAATGGTGATTAATATAAATGGTTTTTAAATCAAAAAAAAAAAATGAAGAATTTAG
>JAFGGO010000053.1 GCA_016930515.1 Promethearchaeota archaeon
ATAAATATAAAAAATTAATTTTATATTAAATGATTATACTGTTTACTTATAAACTATAATATCATCTTGAATTCCAATTTCACCTTCGTGGTGTTCGTAATGGACTTGAATGCCTTGAGAGGATAGAAAAGATAGATGAATACCTATTAAATTCAAGAACGAATCGCAAATAGGCAATTCGCTCGATAAATAGATGTCCATTCGTGTTACACCCTCATATTGATCACCAAACCAAAAGTCCGTAAATATCAAGTCTTTTCTTTCGGTATCGGTCCACGAAATCCTAGATTCTGGATGGTTAATAATTCATGAGAAGATAGGACAAAACTGTACTATAAGATTATACATAGCCATTTATTGTTAATAATATAGTCGATAAATTCTGAAAACCCTTCTTTATCTATAATTATTTTGGTTGGGATAATTTAATAACTTTAAAAGACCTCATTTAATATTACAAAGAATATACTTACTAATGAATAAAGTAAAAGATGTTTTTCCTTGAAATAATTAGAAACTTTAACAGAAATTTATTAAATAATTGTCAAATTAAAAAAATAAAAGAATATTATGAGTTGATTGTTCACATTAACATTTACTTAAAACATCCAACTTTCTGTCGATATGGAGGTCAGATCTCAAATTGTTTTTTCAAAAAATTGATCACTAGGAGTAATAATTAAACGATAAGCTATTATTCCAAGTAAATCCACTAAAGGAAGAGATAAAACGATCAAAATAAATGGAAAGTTAAAGAAAGAAGTATATTTCCTATTTACGAAAATATTTTTGTGATATTAAAATGCAACATTGTTCACGAATAAATATCTTAAGTTTTCAATATAATGTTTATAAAAAGAATAAAGATTACGAAAATAACTGAATTATAAATAAAAATAACACGCCCATTGTAATCAAGGTCGCAATACCTAAGACGGTCATTAAAATCTCAACAAAGTGCCTTCCATTCATTTTATTAACTTCTGCAGTCTTTTGTGCTGATTCGATTTTTTCTTATACCAACGCCTAGTTAAGATACATTTTTCTTCATTGATTAAGCTTACTAAATCCAATTCAATTGATGCATTCATCCATAAAATCTCGTGAATAAATTGAATTGATTATATAAAGAAATTAGGTCTCTGTAATTCGTTTCTGATTTACAAGAGATCGATAAAACTGTTTACTAATTTGATCTTCTTTTCAATCTCTTCTGAAAAATAACTATTGACGACCTCTACGATAAATTGCATGTAAGAAGAATTTATTTCCACGCCATGCTTGTTTTTTAAGAATTCTGATAAATTAGCAGCGTTTATTCTAGTTAAATTCTGTTCTTTTGCGTATTCAATGACGCTTCGGGCTAACATGTGTACCTTGAAAATCTCGTTTTTTAATATTATGATGCTGGATGTGTTGTCGGGAGTCTTGAAAAATTCTTCCACGATGGCAGATTCTATTTTCGTGTTCTTTGGTTGAAGGATTTTATCCTTATCGTTTATGAGTTCCTGTCTTTGAAATATTAAATAATGCTTGAATTGCTTTAAATTTCTTACATATTCCACGCGTGAGATAAAAGTTAAATCAATATTAAATAACTCACCTAAAATTTGCTTGAAAAATGCTTCGTAATGGAAATTAAGGTGATCTTCGTCAGATACGGCGAGAATTTTCGATTTATAAAATATACCTTTTAGAACGCCAACAATAAACGAGGGGAGCAGGTTTATCTTGATGATGTCAATGTCAAATTCAATTTGGGGAGCATTCTGAGGTTTCATTTTTATGGCAGGAAGTTCAACTGAAAAATCGAAAGACACTGCGTCCCTCACATTATAATTCTTATCGACATAGACCAAAAAGGAATGTTCACAGATTATATTTTTCACAATATTGATTGCTGTTATTCCACGTACATTTTGTTTGACCAATGAATCCTCCACGTATATTTTACCGTGCTTTGAACATGTAGGACAAATGATATTTAGCGGAATATTGGGCATTTTATTTGAATTTTTTGGAACGGGTATTTATTGATCCATATGGTCTTTTTGTTATACAGAATTTAAGTTAGGACGCTTAGAATTGACAAAAATGTCGGTATCTATAAAGCAAGTTAAGAAACATTTAAATAACTATCAAATTATTATTAACATGTAATTTTATTTAAAATATTTGGGGATTTATTGATGGATTTAATAAATCATCTTTTTACGGAATTTGGAATGGTAGTAATGATTTCCATTTTCTTCTTTATTATTTATAAGATTTTAAAAAAGGATAGGACGACGATTAAAATCGTATTTAGTGGATATTATATAATTACTGCCATTGGTTTTATCGTTGAGTTTATACTAAATATATATCTGTTTGTTGGAGAAGAGATAATTGTAGGGATTTTATACAAGTTATCACTTTATTTGGTTACCTATGCTCTCGTTCCTTTTTTGGTCTTTTTTATCAGCTATCAGAAGGAAGAAGTGGAATCCATCCCCAAAAAGCGCTGGGCCATCCTAATCGTATATGCCGTCCTTTTTCTATTATTCTTCTTCAATCCTGGTTATGCAGGTGCAAATGAAAGCTCAGGATGGGCGCCATTATTAGATCTCACCTATTATGTCATTTTTTTTATCCTTTTATCGTCAATTGTCGTTCCCATTTATTATTACATCATTAAAATTTTAGGCAAGTTTGAAGATAAGATGATGAAAAGGCGTTGGATGCTCCTTATATTCGGATTTAGCGAACTGATGTTTTCCTTTTATTATTTAGAATTTACATGTTTTATGAATGATTCTCTTTCAAGGTCAATTGCGGGATTCTTAACGCTAATTCTATTGTCTAATGGGGCTTATTTAATATATTACGCCGTTATTCGTAAGTATGTGAAGTAAGCACAAATACGGTAATATATAAGAGGAAATTTGCACGATTGCAATTAAATTGATGAAAAGTTATAATTTTTTATCATAGAAAAACGATAAGAAGTGAATTCTTCAATTAATATTTCGTGTTTGTCTTTACTTACTTAATGTTTTTTTGCCGTATTTCGATTCCGATACTACTATTAAGTTCTGATATGAATTTAATCATAATATCTTGAAGAATACAAATAGATCTTAGTTTTTTGTTTTCAAAAGCTAATCTTTATTTTTATCGATTAGGCATTTTAAATCAATTGAACATTTCATTATTGAGTTCCGTTAATGTCTCTAATTGGCATGTTCGTCTTGATAATTAGTTTATACTTTGATGTATCACGGGGAAATGAGTTAAATAGAACCAGTGATATTAAAGAAGAAAAAATATAAAATTATAATTATAGGTTGTTATTACTCGTTCAAGCATTATTTATGCGATTTTTTTGAATTTTAGGAATGAAAATCTTAATCTCTGGGATGTGAACGGGAGGGATTCTAATTTGAGGGAGTTTCATGTTGATTATGGATTCTAACATTGGCGGTTCGATTGTTTCAGTTAAATTTTCTAAATTCTGCGGTTTAGTATTATTTTCAGCCTTAATTTCTTCACTGTTAGAAGTATTGTTTTGAAAAGATTGTGTTTGTTGAAAAACAGGATTCTGTTGATATAAAAATTCTCCTTTCTCTTTTAAAAATGAGGAGTAATCCTTCCAAAATGCGGTGTTTGAATCGTAATTTTCTATTATCTTATTCTCAAACACAAATCCTGTTTTAATGTCATATATCATTGCGATAACTTGCACATCTTCGGGTAATTGTGGCAAAGAGCTCAGTATTTTTACTTGTTCATTTAAATGTTGAATTTCGTCCTTAAAAGGCCTGAAAAAATCTACCAAGTCTTTAATCGATACATTCCATTTTATTTTTTTCCTAAGGAGGTCAACCCGAAGCTTGCTCATGCCACAATCAAAATGTCCGAGAATAACCACGTACTTTATACCATGTTCTAGTGTCGCAACCAAAACCGATCTTAAAACATCAGGCGTATGGGTATTTCCAGCGTTTCTTAAGACGAACGCATCCCCTTGATTTAATTGAAAAATCCTATGGACATCGATTCGTGGATCCATACAAGTAAGTATTAACAAAGGATATTTTGGGATCTTTTCGCTTGTTATTAATTTTTCAGTACCATTCATTAGTTTTTGTTTGTATCGAAGATTCCCTTCCATTAACATGTTATCAAAATCCATTTTAATTTTTCCTATTTCTCGTTTTTTTAATATGTTTTTCGAATGAAAACTTCAAAATATAATTATATATAAAAAATATAATTGTAAATTATTTGATCTTGGTAATCAGTTCCTTTAATTTCATGGAATCGCCGTTTCCAAAGAATCCCTTGATCTTATCAGAGTATTCGGGCAATAATTGCAGGAATGGTAGGATCGCTTTTGAAAGGGAATTGAACGCGTTTTCACCATCACCCATTACAAACATTTTTTCAGGTTTGATGCTTTTGAAGATTTCAGGCAAAATATTTGTCAATTGCACGGCCAAAAACCTTTCGTCGGCAGCGTTCATGGATTCTACTTGCTTTAGAAATCCCTCAGCTTGGGCAAGCATTTGTTGTCTGATGCTTTCGGCTTCGCCTTCGGCTTGAGCGACTTTCGTCTTTAGGATTTGTTGCGCTTCAGCTTCGGCCTCAATGACTTTCTTTTGCCGTTCACCATCTGCTTCTACCCTTTTTCGTTCCCGCTCGAGTTCCGCAACGGCTATCTCCTTTTGAACGCGTTGTGTTTCAATTTGCTTGAGAACTTGTTGTTCTTCAATTCCTACTTCGTTATTAACTTCTAATTCACGTAATCGGGATTCTCTTTCAGCGTTCGCCATTGCAATCCTGGCTTTTCGAGCTTCTTCAGCTTTCTTCGTAGCTTCCATGTTTTCTTTTAGGTTGTGTTCGAGTATGGTGACTTCTCGAATTTCGATCGATTCTATGATAATTCCCCAATCAGCTGTTAGCTCGTGTAGTTCCTTACTAATCCCTTTGATGATTTCCCTGCGTTCTCGAATGATCTTTTCGAGCTCCATATTGGCGCATGTAGTTCTTATGATGGCTTCTGCTGCGTTCTTTAGGATCTTTTCCACATAATTATCGTTGTTACTACTCCACGAAACGGCACTAAAAGCCTTTTCTGGATCAATTACCTTCCAGATTAGCATTCCAACGATGCTAATGTTTTGATACTCTTTGGAAACCACTTGTTCGTGGGCTTCCAAGATCGTTTGGATGCTCGTCGTTGGAATGACGATAAACTCGTCGATCAACGGTAGCAACCAAATACTTCCTCCCAAACCAGCGTGTTTAACCTTACCGTTTCTAAGGTGAATTACAAACTGGTTGGTTTTAAATTTTCTATATCTCGTTGCCATGAATATCAATATCATAAATATGATAACGATAATGGCCACGACACCCCCGACGATGATGATTTGCACATCAGGATTTATTTGGTACATTGTTTTGTTTTATTACCTCCTTATTTTATTTTTTTTGTCTTTTGATTTTGTTTTTTTTTTATCGAACATTATATTTTCTCACTAACTTTTTATCTTCATCAACTAATAAAAATCCGTCCATTACATCGCATATATAGACCATCCTCCCTTCTGTAAATTCCGAATTGGGTCTAAGTGGCCTCACATGCATTTTCTCAAACTTTTGGGGAATATTCGATCTCACTTTAATAACTCCGCCCCTATTGTCGACAGCAAGTACTACTTCACCCTGTTTTCCGATGAGATTCATCGTTGAAGAGATTGCATAATATCGGGATTTTGCCATTCTTTTCCACCCGATCGAAATCAATTTGGATACCAAAAAGGCGCTAATTGGCGTGATTATAAAGGCTAAGAATCTAATTTCTTCTATTTCAATATAGGTCGTAAGCATTCCCGTGATTCCAAATATTAAAAGGCTTGTTGAAAATAGTAGCATGAAGGGTGCTGGAGTTGTATCATCCACATGATCCACTTGATCGACGTGGTCAATGTGGTCTACTTGATCGACATGGTCAATGTGGTCTACATGATCGACGTGGTCAATGTGGTCTACTTGATCGACATGGTCAATGTGGTCTACATGATCGACGTGGTCAATGTGGTCCACATGATCGACGTGGTCAATGTGATCAGCGTGTCCAGAATCGTGAGAGGTCATCTCTGCTAGAATCAGAGAAATTATTGACATCAAAATTCCCCCAATAAATAATCCCAAGCAAATGCTGAAAAATATGTCGTATACATTCATCTTGGTTTTCCTTTTTATTTTTTTATTGTTATATATCCAGATATATCATCCTATATTGCAAGATGAATCTTAATATACTTTAATAGGACAGCCTATATAAATGTTATTGTTAGATCCCCTATCCATTGAAATCCGTGATTTATAGCATCGAGACCGAAATATATTTATATATATGAGACCTTTAATTATAGTAAGTTAAAAAAAAAAGATATTTTGCAACTGAACGCATAAATATGTGAAAAAATATATTTTTA
>JAFGGO010000054.1 GCA_016930515.1 Promethearchaeota archaeon
CCCGATGGAACCAGAAATTCTAAAGATCGGACGAAAGGGTGAAGCAGGATGCGAGTTCATTCAAACGCAAGTCGTTTACGATCTCGATAGAACTATTGAATTCTTAACAGCGATCCAAAAATATAAAGTACCCGTGTTACTTGGCATCTTTCCCATGAAGAGCTACGCCATAGCTAAGGGATTTGACATGTTCGTGCCTGGTGTTGATGTGCCAAAGGAAATCCTGGCGAAATGGAAGAGCGTAAAAACCGATATTACCGATAAGAAGCAACAACAAGAAGCTTACGACCAAATGAATTACAAATTTTTCAAGCCATTCATATCGGAACTTAAATCAAAAAAACTATTAGCTGGGATCCATTGCATGGCCGTTCATTATCCAAGAATCTTTCCAAAACTAATGGAGGTTATAAAAAGTTAGCACATTAATAATCTACCTGAAGATATTAATTCAAAAGTCGTTTTTTTATCCTTTTTTCTATAACAAAAATTTTTCAAAAGGTGGAGAGTTATGAAACTCATACTATCAAAAAAGCAGTCTATATTTCTTAAATTAATCTTAATTTCAATATTGTTAATCATCTCTATCTTTTTGCTCCTGTACCTTCAACTCGTTTTTAATCTAAATATTATCTTTTCTCATTTTTTTTACTTTCCAATAATAATTACATGCATTTGGTGGAAATATAAGGGCATGATTCTGTCCTGTTTATTGTGCTTATTGCTCGTTTTTGTTCCTATTGGAGTTAGCATTAATTTCTTTTATTCTGTATTGATCGAAAATGCTCTAAGAAGTATTGCAATGCTATCAATAGGTTTTGTCGTTTCGTTTCTAAGCAACCGCCTTTCAAGAGAGGAAGAGGTTCACAGGGCTTACGACGAGTTGTTTTTTTTTCGAGCATTATTAATTCACGATATGAACAATATCCTTCAAGGAATACGTTCTGCATCCGAATTGTATTTTCTATATAAGGATGACTCGAAGATAGAAGGAAATATCGACGAGTTGTTAGAAATAATCTTCAACCAATGTAATAAAGGATTTGAATTGATTTCTAATGTCAGAAAATTATCTGATTTGGAAATTCAAAAGCAAAAATTAGAAACGGTAGAAGTGAAAACATGCATTCAAGACGCAATCAAATTCGTAAAAAATAATTATATTTCAAGAAATTTAGAAATCTCCGTTGAGCCAAGCAATCGAGAGTTCCAAGTGAGAGCAAACGAGTTACTTTTTGATGTATTTACGAATATTCTGACTAATGCCGTGAAATACAACGATAATCCGATCGTAAAGGTACTCGTAAAAATTCATAGGGTGTTGAGGAAAGATTCGTGGTTTGTTCGATTAGAATTTATCGATAATGGTATAGGAATTAGTGATAACATTAAGAAAATCATTTTTATGAACGGAAAAAGTGAAGCAAAGCGTAGTAGAGGCATGGGATTCGGAATGTCTTTAGTAAAGAAGATAATAAGGTCATACAATGGGAAGATATGGATTGAAGACAATGTCGAAGGAGATTATTCAAAAGGCACAAATGTTAACTTGTTAATTCCCGAAAGTTGAGAATTAATGACCTATTTTAATACAACACAATTAACATTGCTTGTTGTTAAATATCGTTATGATAAAAAAAGGAGAAAAATTTAATTTAATTTCTTTTTTTCATTTGCAAGGTCTATTTTTAGAGAGTCTATCCAGGTTTCCAAGTAATCAGCTTTAAAAGAGTCTTTATCCTTAATCTTATCAAGCGCAACGGTTAATTCTTCAATGAACTCTTCTTGCTTGCGTATTTCTGCCCATAAATACCCATTACCCAGTTCAGAAAGAAACTCATCTTCCCTATTTTTGCCCCTTGCTTGAATGACTTCGTTCACGGTCATTTTTGTCATCATTTCCATTTTAGAATCACCTTGTTTTTAATTTATTTTATTTTATTTTATCCTAATTAAATAATCGAAACTGTAGGATTTAAATAGTTTGATAAGAAGAATGTTTGTCAATTTGACAATTTTTTTTTTCTTCTTCAATTATAAGTAAAAATTTGTTGTTTATTATGATAAGAATTTTAATCATTGAACAAATTACATTATATCATTATACTATTAAATAAAATTAGAGAAAAATAAAAAAAGGAAGAAATTATCCATATATCGTTTCTAAAGGTTCTTTAAGCTTTTCTTGATAAGATTTTTTAGCTCTATCGGCAGAACCGATAATTTTATTGATTGCTTGGTTAAAATCAGCCATTGTTATTGCTACTTTCGAAAAAGTTCTTTCGTTCGCATCATTGATAGATTGCTCCAATATACCACGACGCACGGTCAATAATGTAGCCTCTTCGCATACGCCTTTAATGTCTGCTCCAGTATATCCATTTAGCATTTCAGCCAAGGATTCAATATCTACATCTTCAGCTAAAGGCCTTCCTTTTAAATGGATCTTAAATATTTTCGTTCGAGATAATTTATTAGGAAGAGGAACTTCAATGTGTCTACCGAATCGTCCCGATCTTAAAAGAGCTGGATCCAACAAATCAGGCCTATTTGTTGCAGCAAGTAAGATCACGCTCGTTAATTCCTCCAAACCGTCCATTTCTGTTAATAATTGAGCAACTACTTGCTCTACAACCCTTGAATTAGAAGTCTCCGATCTCCTCGAAGCTATCGAATCGATTTCGTCAAAAAAGATGATGCAAGGTGCGGCAGAACGGGCTTTCTTAAAAGTTTCTCTTACAGCTTTGGCACTTTCACCCACCCATTTCGATAAAAATTCGGGCCCTTTAACCGAAATGAAATTTATTTCTCCTTCGTGAGCAAGCGCCTTAGCAAGAAGGGTCTTTCCAGTTCCGGGTAAACCATATAAAAGAATGCCACTCGGAGGTTGTGACTTCATGTAATTATAGAAGCGAGGGTATTTTAGTGGCCATTCTATTGTTTCCCTTAATTGTTGTTTTGCGTCTTCTAAACCACCAATATCTTCCCAAGTCTCCGTTGGTTTAATTATAAGAACTTCTCTTAGTGCGGATGGCTCTATACCGTTTAAAGCATCTAAAAAATGGCTAGATTTAATTTCCAGGTTATTCAAAACACTTTCTGGAATTGGTTCTTCGAGATCGATATTCGGTAAAATTTCTCTAATTGCCAGCATTGCGGCCTCTTTGCAGAGTGCTTTAATGTCAGCGCCTACGAAACCATGAGTTTTTTCAGCAATGAGTTTTAAGTCTAAGTCGTTTGCTAAAGGCATTCCACGAGTGTGTATCAATAAGATTTCATATCTTCCATCAGCAGTAGGAGCCCCAATTTCTATTTCGCGATCGAAACGACCTGGTCTTCTCAAGGCGATATCAATGTTATTTATCTTATTTGTTGCTCCAATAATAATAATTTCACCACGCCCCTCCAGACCATCCATTAACGATAACAACTGAGCTACTACTCGAGATTCAACTTGTCCCTTATTTTCATCTCTTTGTGGCGCTATTGAGTCAAGTTCATCAAGGAAAATAATTGTTGGAGACTTTTGCTTAGCCTCCTCGAATACTTTACGCAAATTTTCTTCGGATTGTCCAAAAAACTTACTCATGATTTCTGGACCACTGATGGATACGAAATTAGCGTCAGTTTCGAAAGCAACGGCTCTTGCTAAAAGTGTCTTTCCTGTTCCAGGAGGTCCGTGAAGTAAAACGCCTTTTGGAGGATCTATTCCTATCTTTTTAAATAATTCTGGGTGCCTTATTGGCAATTCAATTATTTCCCTGACCTTTTGAATGATGTCTTCGAGACCGCCAATATCTTCGTAGGTAACGCGTTGGCGCAATTTTTCCATTTCTTCTTCTAGTTCGCTAATGGCCTCGTATTGTACCCTCTTGACTCTTGAAGGTTCTTGCTTGATCAATTCTTTTATCTTTTTTTCCGTCAGCTTGATTTTAGTGCCCAAGTGAATTTTTACTGCCTCAACCTTAGGTTCGTAATCGAGTACAACAAGATCAATTCTACGCCCCATGGCGTAAAAACTCAAGCTATCCCCCTTTGTAATGACTCTATTTTCCAACCGATGGGCTAATTGTTGTATGTCTCGTATAAAATAAGATTCGTTTAATCCCGTAAATGTTAAGCTGTCGGCAGGACGAGCTTGGATTTTTCGTATTTCGACATAGTCGTCTATCGAAACATCAATATTTCTCCTGAGCGATGGATCGATTCTTATGACATTACTCCCTTGGTCTTCAGATTTTCCTGACATTAATACAGCGGCGGTTTTTTTGTTGTACAAAGGTTGGCTTATTTCAATGACATCTCCAAGTTTTAAATCTAATTGTCTCATTAAATCTGGATCTACTCGAATAATACCACGACCAGCGTCCTGCTTGAAAGCGTCTTTAACTCTAACTTTTTTATTTGAAGATTCCTTGGAAAAAACTGCCATATAATTAACCTCCATTTCAAGTATTTAAAATTAATAGAAAAAAAAAAGTCGAGATTATCGACTAAAAAAAAAAGAATTATTTATTTAATAATTTTTTGGCAACACTTAAAGCGTAATTATAGTCAAATATCTTTAAACCATTTGTGTTTGCTGCTTCTTTTAAGATTTCAGCTTCTGAATTTGATTTGAGCCTGCCAAGCGCCAAGGCACCTATTCCAAAAATATTTGGATAGATTTCTTCATTGTAGTGTTTTGGTTTGATCCCATCAATACCATAGGGAGGAACCAAGTTGATATCAACGACTATTTTTTTACCTTCTAACTTCATCATCGCCTTTTCAGACAATATCTCAACACCTGCAGCAGCCAAAGACCAAAGTATATCTACATCTTTAGATAATTCCACTCTATCTTCCATACTTGGAGCAAAAACACCTCTAATTTTTGTAGCCTCATTTCCTGCTTCTGCGGTAAGTTCTTCTGCCAAATTATTAACAAATTCTTCGTTAGATTTTTCCCATGTTTCAATTAAAAACACATTGCACCCTATTTTTGCGCCTAAAATCGCTGCTATTCTCGCTACAGGACCTGCACCGAAAATTACTACCTTTTTTCCTTTTAAATCTTTCATTCCATGTAGTTTATCTGCAACATCTATCGTCATTGCAACTACAGCCGATGCTGTCGTGTGAGAACCCCTCGGATCAATGATTACTGGACATTCAAAAGGAGGTACCAAGGATTTTACGACTTCTTTCGCAATCTTTTCTCCTTCTTTCACATCCGATCCTCCTATGAAAAAGGTTGTTGGTGCCCTGGGTTTTCGCGAGAAAGTAGCGTCTTGAACGAGCTTGGCAACTTGATCGGCGGTCATCTTACTAATGGGTATGACGATATCGAAACCTGCATCGTATGCCATATTGATGTCAAATGGGGAAGCGTTGTCGTCAGTATCGAAAAAGTAACAAATCTTATCCGATAAATCCTTTTTCTTTATCACAATTGGCGTGAGCTCAATAATGGATTTTCGTCCTAAAATAGAGCGTACATCTTTTTCTATATCCTGATCTTGCATAGTTTTATTCCTCCTTTTTTAAGAATTCTTTTCCTTTACGGTTATTTCCACATCTTTTTCTAATTCTTCGATTTCTTCGGTTTTTATCGTGCGCTTAATTTTTATCTTTTCGATATCGATACCCAAGTCGCTGCATAATTTTTCCATTCCATTGAAATGTCTTAAATCGCAAATGAATATTCCCTTTAACTTCGTCCCATCGACATCTTTAGCCATGTTTATGATATTCATCATCATCCACGCTTCTCTCACATTATATCGCACTTCATCTTCTTGGGCGGCATAGTCTCTTTCCAAGTATTCCTTCCAAATGACTAATTTTTGGAACCATTCATCTTCTTCGGGAATTTTTCCTTGTTTTGCGATTTCTTCCCTAATGCGTTTCTCTAACCTGACGACCGCCTTTCTATGTTCATCTAAAGCTGCAGACAAGTAATCTCGTGCGTTATCATCAATATCCACGCGAGAGAATGGTAATCCTTTAAGCTTGAAAAGTTCTTCCAATGGGTCGACTTGGTTTTGGGATTCGTCCCAATTCGTAGGTTTCTCTTCTGCACCAAAATGGGGCTTGTATTTTTCAACAAGATTATCAATCACATCGAGGTATTCCTTGGAAATCAAATGCAAGTTCCAAACCAGGTCTTCTTTTATCTTCTTAGGAGCTTCAAACCACCAATCAACGGGAAACTCGCTTTCGACCATAATCAACTTTAAGTGCTTCTTCTTTAAAGGCTTTAATTCTAATACTTTTGGCATTTTTATTCATCCTCCTTTTATGTTAAAATTCAATATTTATTATATTGTGTTTTTTCGTATATTGAACAACCCTTACATTTAATTCTCTAAGTTGCTCTGTTACTTCTGCACATATATCTTCACATATATCCTCTTGAACTAAATGTAGAAACGCGACCTCTTCCGAACTAATAGTTTTTACTGCGTCGAGCATTTTTTTCACTATCCATTGGGGTCGTAATTTCAGCGTGATGTAATTCTCCTTATCTTGAATTTCATCCCTTAGTACATCAATCCAATTTTTAAGACTTTCTGCTTTTAACGATTCTTTATCGCTCATTGATTCGAATTCTTCATACAATTCGTTTAACAACTGTTCTTTCTCCACGATCTCTTGATACAGATATCCCATTGCGTATTCTGGAATATCTACCTGAAAATACATTATGCTTAAATCGTTCAAGGCTTTAGCAAGCTCGGATTCCTTGAATTCTTTTAAATCGACATTGAAATCAATTGTAACAAAGTCAATCTTTTTCTTTTCCAAGAATTTCTTGAGTTTAGCGATATCAAAATAGTGAAAATCATCTTTATTTTTCTTGGCGACATATGCGCAAATATGTTTTTTATGTATTGGTTTTAATTCCAGTACTTCCATTTTTAATACACCTCCAAACTCGATTCCATTCAAGAATCTTATTCCTAAGTTACAAACGCTTTACTCGAAATTTAAAAAATTTGATAAGAAAATTTTTAATCATTATGACAAAGAAATTTATCAAAATCCTTAATATAGTAATTTTATTTTTTACGAATATGGTCTTAAACACCAATAGATGCATAGAACAGCCTTTCATATATAAATCTCTATCGCGAACATTGTTCGATAGTATGGAATATATTTATATAATATTCATAATTTATCAATATTAGTGAATAAAAATCATTGATGGTTAATAAAAGTATTTTAAATTTTGTTAATTTAGTTTCATACAATAAAAATTAAATAAATAATTCGAATAATGGATATCTATTCCGTATTGTCTCACGAATTCCGGAGAAAAATTTTATTGCTTCTTGAAAAAGAAGGATATGTCTTATATACCGATTTAATGGATAAATTGGGATTGGATCAAACAGGTCAATTGAACTTCCACTTGAGGAAACTTGGTTCTCTGATTAATAAAAACAAGAAATATTATTTTCTCACGGAAGATGGAAAGCGCATCTTAAAAATCTTGAATATCAATAAGCGAATATTATCAGGCGAAGAAGTGGATTATCTCAATTCCAAGGGAAGCGAAATTAATCGCGTTGGGGTGATTATTTGTAATTGTAATACAGAAATTTCTAATATGATTGATATTATCTCTTTAGAAAAACACGTTTCTAAGTTAAGAAATGTTGTATCGGTTAAGATATTCGAAAATCTTTGTCAAGAAAAAAACTTAGAAAGAATATCGAACTGGGTAAGAGAAAATTTTCTTAATAAGGTAGTTATAGCCGCCTGTTCTCCTAAAACACACCAACATATTTTTGAGCGAATTTTTAATGGAATAATAGATCACACCAACATTGAAATTGCCAATATACGGGAACAATGCTGTTGGGTACATCACACGTCAATTGAACATAAGGGAGATCCTTTCATCGTATTGCAAAAAGCACAATTATTAATTGAAGCAGCAATTGAAAGAATATTGCTTCAAAAGGAAATAAAGATCAAACGAGTGGAAATCGAAAAGTCTTGTGCGATATTAGGCGGGGGAATTGCAGGAATGACTGTTGCGCTAGATTTAGCAAGAGCAGGCATCAAGGTTTATCTAATTGAAAAAAGTCCTACCTTGGGGGGAATGGTTGCTAGGTGGCATAGAGTTCACGGAATAGGAGACTGTTCGATTTGTTTCATCTCCGAACTGGTAGGGGAAATTGTAAAAGAAAAAAACATTCAAATTCTTACTAACACGGAAATAGAGGGTGTATCTGGAGAAGTAGGAAATTTTACATTAAATTTAATCAAGAAACCTCGATTTGTTGACGAAAAGAAATGTACGGGATGTAAACAATGCATTGATGTGTGCGGAGTAAGAAAGCCAAACCAATACGAGTTCAATTTGACCAAGAGAAAGGTCATTTACTTCCCATTCCAAAATTGCTATCCATATGTTCCGCTTATTGAGGAAGAAGACCTTAACGATTGTTTGAATTGTAGAATTTGTGAGCGAGCATGCATGAATAAGGCTATAAATCTTAACGAAAAACCAGAAAAATTACAGATTAAAGTTGGCGCAAAAGTAGTAGCTGTTGGAGCTGATATCTTTAAAGATTTAAAGGATTATAATTACGATCCCAATAGAGATATTATTTCTTCTGCAGAATTCGAGCGAATGCTATCTTCGGACGGAATTACGGAAGGAAAAATCCTTAAGTTATCCGATTTAAAACCACCCGATACCATTTCAATCATCCAAAACATAGGATCTACCCGAAACCATCAAGAACTTATAAATAATATCGTTCAAAAATATATTGGGTGTATTAAAGTAAAAAATCCTAAATGTATTGTAAATATTTTTAGTAAAACTAGGCCACAAAACGAAGACATATCCCTATTTAAATCAACAGATCCAAGATTTCATTATGTTGAAGATATAAAAATTAACAGAAAAAAGGATCAAAATATTATTATATCGAATTCTATCGAATATCAGAGTGATTTGATAATTTTAAATGTCGATTTGATTCCAAACAAGGACTTAAGGCTCTTGAGAAAAACCATGGATTTTACTTTAAACGATTCGGGGTTTATGAGCGAAGATACCTTAGCTTCGGGAATTTATGGTGCTGGTACCATTCTTGGACCGCTTAATTACTATGAAACGGTAAATTCAGCACATAAAGTTGCACTCAATATTATTTCTCTTTTTTCAAACGATTACATACTTGCGGAATTCACCGGAATTGAAATTAATGAGAATGCGTGTGGTTTATGCTCTCTTTGCGTAAAGGCATGTCCTTATAACGCCCTTTCGATAGAAAATGAAAAACTCTCAATTGATAAATTTAAATGTAAAGGATGTGGGACTTGCGTGAGCGTATGTCCTACTAACGCAATTGACATGAACATCGATACTACGGACAAAATCCTAAAATCGATCGAAATTTTATCTAAATTCAATAAAAAACCAAAAATTTTAGCCTTTTGTTGTCGATCCTGCGGTTACGCAGCTGCGGACGATGCAGGCTTGAAAAAATTATACTATCATCCAAATGTATTCGTAGTTCGAGTTCCTTGTACTGGTCGAGTCGACGCAAATTTCATATTAAAAGCTTTAGAATGTGGATTTGATGGTGTTTTGATAGTTGGATGTAGAAAAGATGCTTGTAGATATATAGACGGTACTCAAAAAGTTCAAAATAAAATTCATATCCTGAAAAAAGTCTTAGGTCCGAGGTTGGGTCGTAAGATAATACTTAAAAATTTAAACGCCGTAGAGGGAAATAAATTTTCAGAGATATGCAATAAATTTTATAATATACTAAAAGTGGAAAGCGAATATGAAGCTTAAGTTTCTCATTACCTCACTAACATCTTGTAGTGGTTGCGTATCATCTTTGATTTCGCTCGATTTTTTCTCACAATTTTTGGAAAAGACGGAATTATGCTATTTCCCTTTTCTGGAAGATAATCAATTGATTGACGATCAAGATTACGATATCGCTTTAATTGAGGGATGCGTTTCAACAGATTCACAGATTGAGTTCTTGAAGAAAATCAGAAAAAACTCAAAAAAGATAATTGCACTGGGTACATGTGCGGCATTTGGAGGAATTTTGAGTTTATCAAAGGAGCGATTTGCTATTCCTTTACAAGACGTGGTAGAGATAAATGGAATCATCCCTGGATGTCCACCACCTACTAAATTATTTGGAAATTGCTTGATTAAACTTCTCGAACGAAAAGAAATAGAGCTCCCTAAAAAAAATTTGTGTGATGGTTGTCCAAATAAAACGGATTTTATTCTGAGTAAGGAAACCATAATTAACAAAATAATACCCGATAATAAAGACTTATTCGAGGAGGGAGAAAATTGTTTCTTGAAAAAAGGCGTATTATGTCTCGGTCCAATCACGAGACAAGGGTGTGATTACGAATGTATAAAGGCAGGAATGCCATGTGAAGGGTGTATGGGTCCCGTTTCTAAAGATATCACATCCAATATCATTAATTTCCTGAGTCTTGCTAATGTTTCCAAGGATTTAAAAAAGTACAAGGGATTGTATTATCGATTTTCTAAACCAAAAATTTGGAGATCTTGACATGATTAAAACTGTAGAGTTATGCACCAGAATTGAAGGACACGGAGAAATAAGCGTTTATACAAGGGACGATCAATTGCTCCAAGCAGAATTCAAGCTTCCAATTTATAGGGGATTCGAGACCATGTTAAAAGGAAAGAAAATATTAGATGTGCCTCGTATCGTCTCTAGAATATGTGGGCTTTGTCACGCATCTCAAACTATCGTGAGTTGTAAGGTCATAGAAAACATGTACAATATCAAACCTACTCAACAAGCAATAGTACTTCGACGAATTTTAATGACTGCTGAAATGCTTAAATCCCACACAACCCATTTTTTCTTCCATTCCTTTCCCGATTTATTGAAATTGTTCAAAATATCTAATAAAATATTAGATTTAAATCAATTAATCGCTTACGATCGCATTCTTACTAAGAATATATTTGAACTCATCAAAATTGGAGATGATATAAACAAGATGCTCGGAAGTAGGTCGGTGCATCTCGTTAATGTACTCCCCGGAGGGATTATATTTAAACCAAGCACTCATTTTTCAAGAAATTTTCAAACTCTTCTTTCGAAAGGAATCGGCGCTCTCAAGGAAATTCTCGAATTTTTTATCAAGCAATTTTCGAACCTAGACCCCCCTGCTTCTTTTTCGATCCCAAAAGTTAAGAATTTAGCTTTAAATAATAAAAAAATCTATGATAGATATGAAGGTATCATGACAATAAAAGAGAGTCGCACAAAATACGAGGATTTTCCAATCGAGAACTTCCTCGAACATTTTGAAAGGGATGTTGGTTTGAGGGGGATAAATACCCTTAGTGAATCGAAAACAGCAATTTTAGTAGGTCCTATTGCCCGTAGAAATATAGTGGAAAACTACGGCGTTCAGGAATGTAATAGTTACCTTGACCTTTTTGGAAAGGAATGGAAGAAAAACCTTTTATTTTCGAATTACTTGCGTTTAATTGAGATGTATTCTGAAATGAAAGCAATCAACCAGTATCTTGAAACAACAAGATTGGAATCGAACTTACCCTTACCTGATTTTCGTTCCATCAAGAATTTCGAAGGTATCTCTGCCGTGGAAGCACCTAGAGGTAGTCTATTACATTATTATAAGATCAACGAAAGAAATGTCGTTGAGGACGCTAAATTCTTCATTGCAACGGAGTTTAACCTTCCCATCATCAATAAAATGATCACCAAGTACGCTCGCAGCATATACGAGACGAAAGACATTTCAGAAGTGAAAAAGGAAATCCAACCAATGATAAGAGCTTTTGACCCTTGCATCTCGTGTGCCACCCATTAAAAACAGTTTGGAATGCAAATACATGAGCGGAAAAGATTCAGAAAGCAGGAAATACGATTTTAAGTACGAGCAAATCGAACCAGAACAGCTATGCGAAGTGTTCTTGTTTTATTTCGACGAATCCTTAGGTCAAATCTTGCTTTTAAAAAGTCCTGAGGAAAGACACACGGACGAGGAGACAATGCGCATACTTAAAGTTCATTCGATCTGGTTTCTGGACATAAGCGATAAAACTTCGCTTGATCGCGTCGATTTAGAATATGGCATGAAGATGTATTTCGCAAAGAAGTTTTTAGTTCCCTCCTACCGAGAGAAAAGAAGAGCAGGATCAAAAGAATCTAAAAACGAAACGATCGTGCTCATTCTCGCCTTACCCATAGAAATGGACATTTTTGGTGCGGCATTGGTAAAGAGCACGACAGAAAAGATGATCAAGCACTTCAAACACCATTTCACACGCTTGATCGAAGCGAATATTGCGAGTTTAGACTTGATAAAAACGCCTAAAACAAGAGAATTGTTCGAGGAGGGGCAACGAATAAAAAAGCGAATGAGCGCACTCATAAAAAACTCATGTTCTCAATATTTTAAATCAGTAATTCAAAAGACGGATACCTCCACTTTAAAGATCCAAAAAGCCATTTCGTACCTTTCCCTGCGTGGTGTCCCAATTGAACACATAACTAAAAAAGGGGATAAAGTAAGCTTTTCAAACATGAAATTGTTTGAAACTGAGCTAAAATCCTCTACAAATTCCGTTCAAAAAAGTGCTTTTAGCATTATGGATAAGTCTATCGTTGAAGAAACGCAGGAATTAGAAATCATAACGAAAAATAATTCTCAAAACCACTACCATAACATCCATGTGAAGATCACTTCTTTAACGGAATTTTTTGAGCAACCAATACTTTTTAATACCATCGAGGATTGGTTACCTGAAGAAGAATTGGTATTCAGCGTCCCTAAATCGATTGGAAATCAAGATATGATTTTTTGTTTATTGGATCAGAATCGAAAGGTCTTATTTCAGCAAAGGATCAAACCCAATTAAAATTTTTCTTTAGAAATAGAAAATATGAAAAAAAAAGATGAGAGATGTATTGTTTTAGCGTTTAAATACATATATTCCGATTAATATCGGGATGAAAAAGCTTATAAGGATCATGATATTTCCATATCCTACCGAAACGTAAAAATCTCCGTATTCAACGGCATAATATAAGGTCGGTGCCAACATGCAAAATAAATATCCAGCAACCATTAAAGCTCCTCCAATAATGCATAAATAAGCGATTGCTTTAGAATCCTTTGAAATGAATATGATTGTCGCTACTATAAGCACGACAGTTCCAGCAAGAACGATTATAACTGGAAGCGTTCTGTATAGGATGTCTGTTTCGTCAAAGAGTTGAATTTCACCATCATAAATTGATAATCCCCACGAAAAATAGATATCATTGTAATCATAACTACTTCCAATTCGCATCATTACCGAAGGCACGAAACAAAATATTATTCCCATGGCGCATACGATAGCGAGTAGCAACAGTAAGAAAACTTTTTCCCTCTTTACTTCTGACATTTTTTGTCTGTTCACCTTTTTATTTTAAAATATTTTTGTCTCTTATCAATCATGGAATGTATTTAAGTTTTACGATTTGTCTTTATTTTGAAAAAATTGGCTCTTGGAACTCATTTTTATTAGATTGAAACCAAAAGATAACAAGATATTTTAACCGTTTTTCCTTCATAATTTATCTACATTCTTTCATTAATGTTAATAGTTAATAAGTAATTTCGTATAATAGGAAAGCGGTCAAAATGGATTATAAGTTGTTTAAAGAGCCTGCAAGTACATTTAATAGGGAAGAATTGATTGAAGAATGGTTAAAGGAAAATCCTAGCGTGCAAATCGTTTATGTGGAAGTATCTAAGGACGGAGATTTCGTTAACATGACAGTGTTATACGAAAAATAGTAAATATAATTGGATTTCAAGAAAATATTATCTTGTAGGTTTTCAATAACACGAATATTCCTAAAAACACGATAAAAACTCCAGTTAAAGTCTTGAAATTTCTTTCGTCTTTCATTTTTGTTACAGAAAATGCTCCGATTATCGAAGCGGGAATCGCTCCAATCGTCAATAACAAGCACAATAACAAGAAAGTTTCCGTTATTGGTTTGAAAGCAAAATAGGTAATCAAACCAGCGATGCATATAGGAAATTCGCAGGCTAAAGCGGTAGCTATTGCATTTTTAGTGTCTCTTCCTGAAACTACTTGCCCTGCTGTTAACAATGGTCCGAAACCACCACCCGAAATTCCCTTGTTGAATGAACTTATAGCTCCGATAATTCCGATTTTCTTCCAAGAAAACTTGTACCGAAAATTTGTTAGCATTAAAGCTCCTACGATCGTGACTAAAAAGCCTATGTATGTGTTCAAGAGGATCTTGTCGATGCTTATCGCAATGAATACGGCACAAACAGTTGCAGAAATACCTAAAATGGATATGAGAGATAGAATTTTCCAATTAGTCTTGGTCTCTTCTGAAAAATTTGCGTTTTTTAACTTGTGATGCATTGTTGCACCCGTTAATCCAGTCCAAATTTCTGAAAATAAAATAGCAGGTACAACATCCAAGCTAATAAATCCAAGAACGAGGAGTAAAGGAGCTAATACGGTCCCATAGCCTCCACCTAAAGCAGTATCAACGAACTCAAACAAGAAAGCGAAAGTAATTACCATTATAATGAGTTCTATTTGCGTTTTTAAACCACCTTATTTTTATATTCATATTAGAATTACTTTTACTAATATATAATTGCATGTCATCATATTTAATTATATGTAATTATGAGCTTTTTTCAAAAAGTCTACAATCAAAATTGGTCCTTGAAAATCATAATTACATTAAGATTTGAGAAAAATGTTAAAAAGTATAATTCAATTTATAAAAAGAAAAGATAGAGAAAGTATAAAATTAAATTTCTAACAAAATATCAAGAAAATCTGAATGAAAATATTTTAAAAATAGAAAAATAAAGAGAAAATAATTATATCCAACCTCTAAGTTTCATTGCGTTAACAACTCGTTGAATAGCAATTATGTACGCGCCCATCCGATTGTTCGTGTTATATTCCTTAGCCTTATTTACTGTATCTCGATAAGCTTTACTCATTATCTTGTCTAATGATTCAAATACTTCTTTTTCACTCCAGAAGTGAAGGTAATATCCTTGAACCATTTCAAAATAGCTAACGGTAACTCCACCAGCGTTGCAAAGAAAATCAGGTATGATGGTAACACCATTTTTATATAAAATATCATCTGCGTCGGGCGTGGTTGGACCATTTGCTAGTTCAGCAACGATCTTTGCTTTGATGTTTTTCGCGTTTTTTTTTTTAATGACATTTTCCAAGGCAGCGGGAATTAAAATATCACATTCCATTTCTAATAATTTTTCATTTGATATGGGTTCTGTGTTTTGTAACCCTACAACAGAGGAAGTCTCTTTTTTATAGGCTAAAGCATCGTAGGGTTCGATCCCATTAGTATTATAAACAGCACCCTTGCTATCGGATATACCTATTATTTTGCATCCATATTCGTTGTGTAAAATGTTAGCAACATGACTTCCGGCGTTTCCATAGCCTTGAATTACCACGGTTGATTTTTTCAAATCGATATCGTGATCTATGGCAGCTTCGCGAATGCAATACGTTCCACCTTTTGCTGTAGCAACGCTTCGACCCTCGCTACCGCCTAATTCGATAGGCTTTCCCGTTATGACGGAGGGTGCGTGCTCTCCTATGATCGTTTCGTATTCGTCCATCATCCAAGCCATTATTTGAGGATTAGTGTACACATCAGGAGCAGGAACATCAATATTAGGTCCAACGTCTCCCGATAATTTTCTAATGTAGTTACGAGCAAGTTTTTGGAGTTCATTTTCACTTAACTCTTTTGGATTGCAAATAATACCACCTTTTGCTCCTCCTAATGGAATACTCACGCACGCACATTTCCAAGTCATCCAAGCACTTAGTGCCTTTACTAGCGATTCGCTTTCTTCAGGATGCCACCTGATTCCCCCTTTCATTGGTCCCCTCGCAGAATTATACTGACTCCTAAACCCTTTGAAAGTCTTTATCGATCCATCGTCCATTTTCATTGTTATTTTAATTTCGATAAATTTTTCTGGTTCTGCTAGTGATTGATAAACATCCTGTTCCAAGCCAATTAACTTGCAGGCGTTGTAAAGCTGTCTTTGAGCGATTTTAAAAGGATCGAGTTCTTCTTGTTGTGTATTTACTATTACTTCTTCAATCATTTTAGTTCATTTTAATCGTAATTTCTTATTTATAAAAATGTTTGATAGAAGAAAAGGAATATAGTAAATATAACTTTACTTAATTATACGCATATAGCTAAGCTATACGGGTATACTTTTAAATTCATTTTTCTTAAACCTAATTAAATAAGAATAAAATTGTCGATTACTGGAAATAAATAAATAAAAACGAGATAAATAGTATAAATATCGTTTTGAAAGTTCTAGAAAAGAACATAAAAAATTTTAATATCGAGTTGTGAAGTGAGATGTTTAATAATTTGATTGGTTGAAATCTGAATAATTCCAGCAGTTTTGTTTTCTTTCGTTTTCAGATTTAAAGCTCTTCTCGTGAAAAATTGTTTTTCCATTGCAATCGTGTGAAATTTTTCTACCAAATGAATATTCGTTACCACATTCGGGACATTTAAATTGTATTTCTAACACCTCCTTAATTGATTTAAATAAAAAAAAATTGAAATTAATAGTTGCCTGAATAAATTTCGTTTTTAATTTCTTCTATATCAAGATCTTCTTGAGGGGCAATTCCTAAATTCCACTTCGCACAGACCTTTTCAGCTCGCGTTGAAATTGTTGCGATGTCCTTGCGTTCGAGCAAGTTAAGTTTAAATTTCCTAACACCAGCACATAGTTGTCTGATTCCTGTTCCTAATTTACTTGTGAAATAGGTATACACTCCAACGGCTGCCGTGGGAATATCCTTGTCTCCATGTTCTCTCTTTAGAGAGTCGTATTCGGCAAAAGCCTCTTCAATGGTCAAGGTATCTGGCTCTTTTTCCTTAGGAAATCCTAGAGTTTTTAACATGGCCGGAGTTGCGGAGTTTTCTTTGATAATTTCGCCCATATATTTGCCTTTCATTGCGGCTGTTATTGGAGCTCGGGCCATCGCCACGCAGGTTACGTAAGGAGCCCCCATTGCTAAAGCCTTGAAGACTTGTGTTTCGCTAGAGATACCACCTGCAATTGCGATTGTTGGGATTTTAGTGCTTGGGGTTTTCTTCTTGATCATGTCAAGACAGCCTACAACTAAAGCTTCCAAATAGACGGTTGGAATGGAACCCTCATTCATCATGCTCACGGGACTCATACCCGTACCTCCTCCAGCACCGTCAAAGGTCATACCATCCACCTTACCTTCTACGCCTAATCGAATAATCCAGGCCGTCGAAGCTGGTCGATAAGCACCCGTCTTGATAAAGACATTCTTTACACCCATACTTTTAATTTGGTCAATCTCCTCTAAAACATCTTCCGTCGAGGCAATTCCAACTCGACTATGTCGCTCAAAATCGGGAATCAAACCGGCTTTCCATTGATCAATCACGACGGGATCTGAAGGATCAGGTAGAACCAAGTACCCTCTACTTTGGAGTAATTGAGCCCTTTCCAATGTGCTGAGACGCACTTCACCTCCGATTGCCTTTGCACCCTGTCCGAATTTGATCTCTAAAGAGGAAACATCTAATTTAGAACTTACATATTCAAAAACACCTAATCGCGTGTCTTCAACATTTTTTTGAATGATGATATCCCCGTGCTTGCCATCCCAATATTCTCTAAAGGCTTCCACCCGATATTTCATATCAACTGTGTCTAATACTTTAGGATATGGTTTGTCATCCGTGAAAGTCGCGTTTGAGTCCATACCACAAACATTTTCACCTACGGTAATGCTACAACCAGATAAAGCGCAACCCATTGCAAGACCATCCCAATTTCGTTTGGCAACATAAGTGCTTCCTAAACCCGCAACTACAAGCGGTACCTTCTGAGGGATGTTTCCCCATCTAGTGCTAATATCCACGTTCGGAAAGATGACTTTATCCATATTCTCCTCGATTCCTTTAGCACCACGAACCTCAAATTGAATTTGAAAATCACGATAACCAATTCCGAAGTCTTTAGGAGTGCCAGCAGTGGAGTCTCCAAAAAATTCCCTGGAAGGATATAATACTTCCCTACCTCTAAGAGCAGATTTCGAGACTTCGCAAAATACCGGACAATCCGCAACGCATATGGGGCACAATCCCGATTCGCACGCGTCCTCTACTCTCGTTCGAGAACCAATCATACTATTTCGGTTCGTTACTATTCCAAATTTCGTCATATTTTCTCTACTATAATCGTTATTTTAAGTCAACTAATTGTTCATAATATTTCACAATTTGAATTCTCTTTTTCAGAAAGTATGAGATATATTGTGAACATGTTAAGTATAATAATATTACTTGTATAATATATATTTTGGGTTTTACATATATATTTAGTATATTTGATATAACTAACACCTACTTAAATTTATGATGATTTTAACTTTCTCTCTTAAATTTTAACTCGATTTTCCCAAATAATGATCATCCTGTAAATATTACATCGTTTGGTTTAATATACTATTTATTAATGGAAATTATTAAATAATATGTTGGATTCTATCCAATTAGCATTTTTCCTCGAAGATAATTGTGGAACGCCATGAAATTAATAAAAAAATACACTACTCGGAGAGTGCTTAAAAAAGCCGCTAGAAACATTGAAAAAATTGCCTCGAAAACCATGTCTTTTAATTCAGAAGAAGATATAAAAAAAGCGTGCGATAACGAAAGAATTTTTTGGTTTGAAAGACGCTTTGAGAATAGTTTTCTCGTCGATTGCTTGAGTTTCATAGGAACGCTTTTTATCGTGATTTTTTTTTTCAACCTTCCGATACTTCCTTATGTCGATGAATCTGTCAAAATAGTGTTAGCCCTCGTGATTTTCTTCGGAATTGGCTACTTGATTTTTGCTATTTCGCTCTTGTTTATAAAAAGGAACGAGTTTTTGGTACTCACTCCTGATTCAATATTTTGGAGGCGAGATTTGTCCCTGCGAGTGTTAACTTTAAGGGATGTTTCGAAAGTAGAGCTCAAGTGGACGGAGAACAAAAAAGACCATGTAATTCTCCTATGGGAGAAAGATAACTTTATAAGTTGGATCAAGCTTGGAAGGTTAACATCAAGAGATAAATTTTATGGAAAGATTCCAGAAATTATATACGACATCGTAAATATTTATTGGGAAAGTATTGAACGGGATTGAATAAAACACTTAGAAAAGCTAAATACTTCCAATTAAAATTGATGCTCAAAATTAGAATTTATAAGGTTATTTGTTTAAAATTAAAGATGTTCTAATAATCATAAAAAAAAAGTTTGGAGATTATGGTGTTATTTGATTGTCATAAAATACATTTCCCGATCCAGTTCCTGGGACAATTCCATCGAAATTATTAAGTAAATAATTTCCATATACAGTATTATAATCCGCATAATTCGATAAAGATATCCCCGCCCCCGAACTACCTGAGTCGATCATGCCGATGAAATTGTCTGAAACCGTACAATTATCGCCTCCATCAAGTGCAATCCCTGCTAAATTACTACCGCCACCTATTGAATAGATTATAGAATTTCCCGTTATCACGGTCCAATCTGCGTAAAATAACCTTATCCCTGAATAACCAACATATCGCACGATATTGTTAACAACCGTGGTTCCGAACGAGTTAGCCCCTAACATGATTCCCCTCGTGGTAGTGTTAACGACATTTGAATCTATGGTGCTTGAATCTGTTCCTACGAAATAAAGGGCGTCATACGAATTAGTAACCGTATTTTGAATGAATCGACAGTTATCTGCACTGTAAGAATACGCTCCAGTGCGTAAGTAATTAAAAACACACCCTTCGATAATAACATTATTACTATAAAAATCAAGCCCATAGGCTTCGTTTATTGAGTCCCCTTCAAAATCAACATTCCTAACGAGTACGGGATTATTGTGAATTTCATTTATGGAGATCATGGGCGTACCATAATCGTTTATAGCGCTTCCATCAATGATGAAGTCCTTTAGAATACAGGAAGAAACATTCGTGATGTTAATAGCAGTACCAACCCATGTAATCTCAATGGTGATGGAATCCACTCCTTGGATGATATATTCTCCTCCGCCATTAATCTCTATTGTCTCACTTATGGATATATCTTCTGTAATCAAGATCGTCCCTTTACCAGAACCAATGCTAGCAAGAGCATTCTGAACTTCGATGCTAGATGTGCAATTATAGATCTCCGAGCTTGTGTTTGGATTTCCCGTTGCACCAGGTTTTGGTGCAAAAAAGAAATCATAAGCAAATAGACCAACCCCAGTTAGGGCAATAATTAAAGCAATAATCCCTAAAGTCGTTCCTTTATTATCTGACATTTTTTTACATCTCGCTAAATTTTAATCGTTTTTATAAAGTTTGATACTTTCATGCTTTGGATCACATTATGATTACTTTTATTATATTATAAAATGGTTTGGAATGAAATTGAAGTAAAAAGGATCATTTCCATAACTTAATATTATCAACCCGTTCTTCGTGAAACGGGTCTTTCACGAAGATATTACTAACAATCTCTTTATTTACATATCAAAATGAATATATCATTATTTTAAAAACTCAGAAAATGCAACGAAGTTATATCTTTTTTTAAAAATATCAAAGAGAACATTTTTTTGCTAAATTCATAGAAATTAATTTCTTTTTTCATTAGATTATTGATTTTGTTTTATTAGAGAATATATAAATACAAAAAACTTTAACAAATTATTATATAATCAAAAAAATTTTTGTCTATCCAATTCATAAAACTCTATTGAATTATTATC
>JAFGGO010000055.1 GCA_016930515.1 Promethearchaeota archaeon
CTTCTTTAGCTACAATAATTTTAAAATTAAATATATTAAGAAAATTTTAGTAATTAAAATATTGGATTTTACTTGTTAAGAAGCAATTTCATGTGTTCTATTCTCTTTTGCAATAGAGAGTTTGTTCCCACATCTTTTCGATGAAATAATCTTCCTTCAATGCATCCAATACCTTGCTCAGCTATTCTTTCGGCAGCCTCCAAACTGTCTGCAATTCCTAAAATACCCATGGCTCTTGAAGAAGAAGTGTAAATCTTTCCGTCCTTTCGATACACTGAAGCGTAATAATATTTGGCCCCAATTTTTTTCATTTTTTCCTTATCGATGCTTACTAATGCATCTTTTACTGGAGATATTGGATATCCTTCAGGAGCTAAATATTTGCACACTGTTGCTTTTTTTTCAAATTCCACATTCTTACTCAATTTTTGGTCTATCATTTGCCAGCAAATGTCAACAAAATTAGTTTTCAAGAGCGGTAATACATTCATGGCTTCTGGGTCTCCAAATCGAGCGTTAAACTCAATAAGTTTGATGCCTTTAGCTGTTTTCATAAATTGACCATATAAAGGACCTTTGTATTTTATTCCTGTCTCAGCTTTAACGGCGGCAACGACATTTTTCATATCGTGGATTGCCTCTTCAACATCCTTTTGGTTAATAAAAGGCATGAGATGATCTTCCATTGAGTAAGACCCCATTCCACCAGTGTTTGGACCTTTATCTCCTTCGTAAGCTCTTTTATGGTCTTGAACAAGTGGTGTACCAATTACTTGTAATCCATCGATAAAAGCCTGAAGAGTAAATTCTTCACCGTTTAATTTTTCTTCCAAAATAAAAGGTGCGTTCTTGCTTGCTAATTCAGTGCAATAATCCATGATGTCTCTTTTAGAAAAAAGATGATCTCCAAAGACCATTACGCCCTTTCCTCCCGTTAAACCGTCTGGTTTGATCACGATGTTCTCGATACCCAACTGATTGATGTAATCGTCAACCCCCTCTATGGAAAAGAATTTCTTGCATTTAACATTAGAAGGAATTCGATATTTTTCCAGAAGTTCCCTCATAAAGATCTTAGATCCTTCTAACTGAGCGGCTTCAATAGGAGGGCTTGCACACGGAATTCCTTTTTTCTCTAAAGCGTCTACGATTCCCACGCATAATGGGGCTTCTGGACCTATAATGGCAAAATCAATTCGTTTTTCCTTGCAAAAATCGATGATTTCTACGAAATCCGTTTCTGAATGAACTTTAATTCGTCCTTTGCTGAGGTCTTCTAATCCTGCATTTTTCGAGCTCATGAAGGCAAATAGTTCTGCACCCCCTTTTACCAAGGCTTCTCCAATGGCATGCTCTCTTGCACCGTGACCTACAATCAAGCAGTTAATCATTATTTTTTCAATTCATTACATATTTTTATTAATTATATGAAAGCAAGACTTTTTTATTTGTTTATTAAATCTTTAGTAATAATTAATATCTTTTTAAAATACCAGAAATAAGATCGTAATCAGAATAAATTATTTTTAGGGTAGAAAAAGCTCTCAATTTTATCTAAAGGTATTTTTTCTTTATTATAAGGTTATAGAATTATAAAATTTTCTCCTATATATAAAAAAATTCTTTATCGAATTTTATTGTTTTATTTTACCCCGGAACATTTCAATTGTATCAACTATTTGAGCGAGTTGGAGCGTAAACTCCTTAGGATGCATTTTCTTTAATCTATCAAAATTATCGACAATATCTTTTAAGTCTTGAAGCCAGTATTTCATCAGAATTTCGTATTCCTTGTCTTTGACAGCTTCCTTAATGTCGATTGTTACTTCACTTTTAATTTTTTCCAAAAGCCTTTTCTCGTTAACAGTAAAAGATATTTTTAGAACATCTTGTTGATTCTTGAGTTCCTTAATGTCAGCATCCATCTTGGCCTTATCATTAAGTAATTTCTCGTTGAACTTCTTAATCATGTCCATGATGATGCTTTCTTGGGTTTTAATCTGTTGTTCAATTTGTTGTTGATTAGTTGCTTGAAGTTTTTTGACAGTTAAAATATCTTTTTTAATGGCTTCAAGGTCTTTCTGGATATCGGTTTGAATTTTTCCTTGTTCTTTAATAAGCGTCTGATTCGAAGATGAACGATTCTCTATCGAGACTATTTTTCCTTCCAAATCCTCAATTTTCTTTCCTATATATGTATATAGGTTTTCAATTTGCTTTTTCATCCTTTCGTCGAGATTTTCTAGTTCCTTTTTTAATTTTGTGAAATCTTTTATGAGAACAGGTTCGTCTCCTTTGTCTTTTTTTGCCATTTAATATCACCAAAGCATTTTTATGAGTGTTTTTTATATTGGTTCATCTTCAAGATTCACTAACGATTCCAATCCCGTATCCAAGAGTGATTCTAATTTCAATTCAAAATCTTCTTTAAAATATTCGATTTGTCCAATAGCATTATCCAATGAATCTAATAACGAATCTATGGGTGTTTTTTTCAATTTATTAAAAATATTTTCGATAACAGATAGATTATTGTTAAAAGAACTGATAATTTGCGACTTTATTAAATCCAATCTTCGCAATTTTTCTCTAATGAGGATAATATCTTTTTCTTTTTCGTCTATTAATTCGTTTGTTTCTACGACTTTTTTAGTGATTGGGGCAGTTGGTGTTTTTTGAAGCGTTATGGACTCTACATTTTCAGAATTAATAAACAAGTTCCTAAGTTGTATTTCAGTCTTTTTGATTGTTTCTAAAAATTCGTTGTCTAATCCTTTTAATTTATCGTCAGGGTATTTGAACATCATTTCCTGTAAATAACTAAAAGCAAGAAGCTCGAAAATCTCTTCTAGATTCTCTCGGGTTCTTGCCGAAGTAAAAACGATAGGAATTTCTTTTATGGGAAAGTTTCTTGTTAATCTTTTAAGCGTTTCTGGATCTGATATCAAGTCAAGTTTATTTCCTACCAAGAAGATTATGCATTCTTCCGAATTTTTTCTTAGATGATTGAGATAGACATTCTCTAATTCATTTAAGGTCTCTGGTTTCGCAATATCAAAAACTAAGAACGCAGCGTCTACATTTTTAAAAAAAGCTGGATTGAGCGGATTGAAAGACCTCTGACCTCCCAAATCCCATAAATTCAGCCTGAGGTCTAAATTAATGGATTGCAAGTGAAATTCCTTTTTCGTAATGTTACTACCTATCGTGGGAATATACACTTCTGGAATGTTTTTATTCACGAGTGCATTGACCATCGAGGTTTTACCAACACCTCCGTCACCAACTATAATCAGCTTAATGTTAATTTCGTTGACAATCATCGTAACAAGGTAAAATTATCTTATTCGTTTAGACTTGATAACATTATAGAGATTAATTTTATATATAAATTTGATTTAATTTTTGCCATTAGCTATAATTTTCTTTATATCAAGCTAATCATTTTTAGGAAACTAATCTCTAAAAATCTAATTACTTAGATCTTCTTAGGAACCTTATCAAGATTATTAATCATTTGTTC
>JAFGGO010000056.1 GCA_016930515.1 Promethearchaeota archaeon
CTGAAATTTTGCTTTTTTTTTTTTCTTCTTTCGAGTGATGGAAACAGAAAATCTGCTTAAATTACCTTTAGAACATTTACCAAAGGTTTTAATTAAAAAATAAGACTTTATCGATCAATAATACCAAGCTTTTTCCAAAATTAAGAATTAATAAATAGTATAATGTCAGAAAATGAAATTAAAGTCGGGGATAAGGCCCCAGGATTTAAGTTAGAATCTTTTAACGCTGGAATTATCGATTTACACCAATTAGTAAAAGAAAAGAAGATCGTCCTTATTTTCTCAAGATATTTTGGGTGCCCTTTATGTCAGCTCGATTTGAAAATCCTCTTAGACCATTCTGAAGCTTTAGAAAAGAAAGGTGTAAGAATTATCTACATCACCCAAAGCGAAGAGAAAATAGCGAAGGAATTCATCGAACAAAAAGGAATTACTTTTCCCGTTATTCCCAGCTCGAAGGATGAACTATATAAAAACTTTGGATTGGGTCTAATGACACCAGAAGCGATGAAACAAGTTAAATCCAAATTTAAAACGGCAACTGATGCGGGATTCGTGCATGGTGAATACGAAGGATGGGAAAAACAAGGGCCAGGCCAATTTGTAATCGATACTGATGGTACAATAATCCACGCAAAGAAAGGATGGCTTGATGTTGACGCAATCATAGAAGTATTGTAAAAATTGAGAATTCCCTGATATTATTCATCCTAGAAAACGATTAATAATAATACTACTTTAGCTTTATTAACAGGAATCACCTTTTACTATCGTGAGATCGTTTTAGATGCAATAAAGATTAATAAACAGTTTGTTTAACTTCTCAATCCAAATTTCAGATAATAAAGAAACATTATTTCACTTTTCTCTATGATTACTTTTTATACGATCCCCTTATCTGTTAATTAATTAAAATTGATAAAAAAGAATCGTGAAATAATGACATCCAAAAATACAAAAATCTTTATAATATCTATTATAATCATGGTGACAATTAGTATTTCTGCTGTCTTGGTCCTACAAAATCAGAATTCCAATTCTATCGTATTCCCAAAGATCGATCGCTATCCCGATCCAGCGGACTATTCCTTCATAGGAGATAGTTTAGGACCTGAATTCCCATCATACAATCCTAATTCGAGTGAACAATGGCAAGTTAATGTTCGCAGTTGCGATCTATCTGGATATAATTTGAGTGATCGAGAATACGACTTAATGCATGCAAATTTTGATAATAAAACGGTTTGGCCAGAAATCCTTCCTGAAGCTTTCAATCCTGAAGAAATCATGGAATTGGGAAAAAATCCTGGGTTTGATTCGCGAACATTGCATCAGCAAGGAATAACAGGAAAGGGAGTTGGAATTGCGATCATCGATCAATGCTTGCTTGTAAATCATCAGGAATATTACGATAGAGTCAAGTTATACGAAGAAGTTGGCATAGGTAATGTCATTGCGTCAATGCACGGCTGTGCTTTAGCGTCGATAGCCGCAGGAGAAACGGTCGGAATTGCTCCGGAAGCAGATTTATATTTTATGGCCGTTCAATTTTGGGAAACGGTTGAGAATGGCGGTGAATACACCACGATTTACGATTATAAGCATGTTGCGAGGGCAATTGACAGGATCTTGGAAATCAATAAGGTTTTACCAGAAGATCGCAAGATTCGGGTTATTTGCGTCGCTAAAGGCTGGAGTTCTGGCGAAATGGGATATGATGAAGTCGAAGCATCTATCAGGAAAGCGATGAAACAAGGAATCTTTTTCGTTAATTCCAATTTAGATAGACATTATCAATATCCGTTCCACGGATTGGGGCGTCATCCCTTAAGCGATCCGAATAATTTCACGGAATATGAAGCGGGTTTATGGTGGCAAAACGCTCTAGCTAATGTTCCAGGTCGAGTTTTGGTCCCGATGGATTCCAGAACGACGGCAAGTCCAACAGGAATTGGCGATTACGTCTTTTATCGAGCAGGAGGATGGAGCTGGGCAATCCCGTACATCGCAGGAGCCTATGCTTTAGCCTGTCAAGTAGATCCAGCGATCACTCCCGCAAGATTTTTAGAGATCGCAATTGAAACGGGAGTACCGTTATTTTATCAAGGATATAACATTGGCAAGATAATCAATCCAAATCATATAATTGTATCAATACAAATTCCATAATAAAACGAGAAAATTACCTAAAATTATTTAACATCTTTTTATATTATTACAAAAAAGAGCTAAATCAATCTAAGATATTCACTTTTGATATGAAAGATTAAAATTGAATAAATATTTTCAACCATATCTTTCCTATTTTTAAGATAAGCACGACAAATAAAAAAATATATATAGGGTAATTGAATGACAGCACAAGAACCAGATAGATTTTATTACCATGATCAGCACCTGGATCTTGTAGGAATCAGGGGTAATGATTTACCCATTCCAAGTGATTTTGGAATAGAAACCCATAGTAATGCCACGAATTGCTGGCGCGGATATGTAATGAGATATAAAATCGTTAGAAACAAATTGATCTTGGAAGGGTTTTGGTTCAATTCAAAAAGCGATAATCTTCCTGAAATTAACGGTTTAGGGCCCGTAAAAACATCAGAAATAAAATTTGAATCCATAATAACTTCTGAAGACTGGTTAAATCGTTCTTTTCAATACGAATATCGAAACCTTAATAAGATAATTCATTTTAACGGGAGTCTTTGGTTAGGAAAGGATTTTATTCAATCAGAATACGTGCACATGGGTTTTCAAAGTCCCACTGCCTATAAAACCGTGCTTAAATTCGATTTTAAAGAAGGAATTATCGTAAGAGTTGAAGACAAATCCAAACAGGCTAATTCAGCTCGAGAAAGTGGCACTTGCAAGGAACCACAACCAGAATCAATGAAATCTGAGGATCTTGAAAAATGGATAGCAAAACGCTTCTCTTTAGATATTGATTTCTATAAAAAGAGGCAAAATGGGGAAAACGATAACTAAAAACATGTCAATATCAGAATTTCCTTCCAAATCCAGAATATATTATCAATCCAATTAAAAAAATGGTTATCACCAACGAATCAACGAATAATTCAAGATTAACTTTTTTATTCTTGACTTGGTTTTGGTCTTGTTGATTGGAGTCACCGTTTACCCTTCTCAAATTCACTAAAGGCTTGAGATAATAAAAGCATTAAAAAAAGCAATTAGTCCCAAATAATTGATGCCGCACTGGCGATTTCGGTATCATTAGTTAAAATTGCCCTTGCGTTATAGCAACGATACAACGAAATTATCATCCTATCGTGGAGTTCCGGAACGGTCAATCCAGTAAAAATACGCCACGCGGGCATATCTAAATCAATTAATTCAAAGATCTCTCCATTCTCTAGTATTAAAAATATTAAATCGATTTTTTCAATAGGAACATTCTTTCCAAAGATCTCCCTGCCTTTATAAATGGTATAGAGCGTTTCACCTAACGCAATTGAAGGTAATAGGAGTTTAGATTGCTTATTTTTGGCATCCTTGAATATCTTATCTGTTTGTAAGCGGTCAGCGCTTTCAAGAGCACTAAGATGTAAATCAAGGATCGATGTCGAATCGCAGCGTCCATCCCACGGGTATTCATCCGATAGGCGTTATAATACATGTTATTGTATGAGTTTCCTTGCTCAATCATGGGTCGAAAACCATAAATCTTCAGGAACAGCTCGTCTGACCATTCTTTAGGAATGAAATCAGAATTAAAATAAAAGTCTTTTTTTAATTCCCTTATGGGGTGGGTTTTAAGGTTTTTCCTTGCCCGAATGATGGGTACTAGCCCTTGATGCTGCATGGTTTTCATGGTTTGTAGAGAATATGGTCCGGAATCGGCAACGACAATCTTCCATTCGTAGTGTGTTGTTTGAAAAAATGCGGTCATGGTCTCTCTAAACGCAAGAATATCGTTCCGATTTCCAGCAAACATTTTAAAATACACGGATAACCAGCGACCAGCGATTAAAACAATGAGCATGTAAAATGCCGGGATCGTAACCCACTCCTTTTTTTATTCCATTATGGCGGCAATAACCCGCATCGGGATCGTTATATTTAATGTTCCCCTTCTTTTTATTATTATTACAATTGGACTTAACGAACTGACCATCCCAAATCAGAATTTTTGGAACGATTATCCCATAAACCACGCATTCCTTTACCAATAATTGGAAGAACTCAAACAGGGCTGTTGCAGGAATTCGCGTTAAAACGTGACTAAGATCAGAGGCGTTGGGAAAGAACTCGTAGTCGTGTGTTACAGCATCTAACGGAGGGCATCTTATGAACTTGCTCATCTTCTCAATTCCCTTGTAATTCTTAAAGCCCAAGTTGATTCGAAGTAATTCGTACGCAATCACGTCTTCAATAAACATGTTCTTAAACGAGACCCCTTCGTCCTCTAAAGTCCCCTGTAAGTCTTGGAAATAACTAAGATCGTTAAATTCAAACAAGTTCTCAAGAAATCCATCAAGTCCTTTAAGATATCGATGCATGTCCCATTCCATTTTAGAGATCGAATAGATACCGTGATCCTCAAAACGAGGGATTTTAACCCTTGGAAACCGATAAATGTAATGCCCTCGCCTTTTGGGAAGCCAATTGATAAATTCTGGAATCCTTTTTTGAGATTTAGGCGGCGTGCTGTTGTTCTTTTTAACGTGCTTCCCCCAAACAGGATGAATCGAAATCCATCGAAATTTCTTTCGAGCGATCCTGTAATCTCGGGGAACGCTCATACCGTACCGCTCAACTGATCTCTTACCAATAAAGTCCGTCAATTGAGTCTGAAAAATACTGGGCAAGTCTTTATAGAGAATAATTATCATGGTGCGTCATTTTAGAGATCTATAATAAAGTATTAGTTAATCGCTTATTTATTTCTTTTGGTTAGGAATGAGAACTTAAGAGGGGCTTTTATTTATAAGATTCTCAAATTACTTGTTATTGTTCACGATAATTAAGAACCATTGTTTTAGCGGGTCATTTTCCTCCAGAAAAGATTTTTAAATTGTCGTCTTAGATGCCACGATATGATTCTCATAAGCACGGAATCGTTATAAAGGAAGTAATTAATACGAGAATAAGGAAAAAAAAAGATTAAGATTTAAAATTTACTCAATTAGGAATTTTTTATTCATAATATCGATCTTCTGGTATTAAATTGGTACTAAAAGCGTTGTATCCTCCTAAATGTCTTCTGTCTT
Source organism: Promethearchaeota archaeon (assembly GCA_016930515.1). Classification (GTDB taxonomy): domain Archaea; phylum Asgardarchaeota; class Lokiarchaeia; order Sigyniarchaeales; family SOKP01; genus FT1-020. The sequence continues at coordinate 5,235 of JAFGGO010000056.1, forward strand.
GACCAGAAGTAGTTCTAGTGAAAGTATGAGATAAAAGCATTGTATCTCCGGTTATTGAAAGTAAACTCTGCGATGCTGAGAAATCAAATGCCATAGGAACACCCTTAATATTCAAAGAACCTTGCCCGCTAAATTTTAATTCAGAATGAGTTGAAAATTCCTTGCTCTCTTGCCAATCAATGTTATAATTATCATCAGGATCTGTTAAAGTAACTTTCTTTGGATTGTTTGTACCATCCATTTTATAAGCAACTTTAGCAGTTAAAGGCGATTCAAAAGGCTTTAATCCTATGGGATATCTTCTTGTATATTTGTCAGAAAAGCTCATATATTGAAATGCCATTGCATCAATATATTGTGTTGAAAATGCACCATCAAACCAAAGATCAATATAACCACAAATATGTACGAACTCCAATTTTAGGTATACAACCACGGATTCTCCTCCCGAGGCAGTTACATCCCAAGTTTCAGATATGGTAGTAGTATGCCTTGTTGAAGATCCCGAAGCATAGTTTACTCCTAGATATGATTTTTCTCCCCCTAGTTTATAACCCATACTAATATCCGAAGAGAATGTTGTGTCAATGGAATTAGAGTGTTTAAGTAAGAATCGATGCTCGTAATAATCTTCGCTTTCAATTAAAATCAGTGGTACATATGTATCTATCCATTCAAATTTAAGTTTGTTGTTTCGATATACCCAATCAGGATAAATTGAATCTGTTAGTAATTTTATTTCGTTTACTATTGTTCGTGGTGAAGAAGGTAGAGAAGAAAAAACCATATCATAATACGTCATGCCATCTGACTGAGATCTTGCTATAATACTTATTCCGATATTACCAGTCAATTCTATTGAATCTACAGGAACCCCCAGAATACCTTCGCTAATTTCTCTATCTGGTACAAAAAAAGGTGCTATTTTTGATTTATATATATTTCCAGATGAGTCATATCCCGTTAGTTGTATATCCCAGAATGCATCTTCAAGAAGAGCGGCATTAAGAAGCCCTCCTGGTAGGATTGCGTCGTTATTAACCGCCCCCCAAGGATATTCCCTTAATTCGTAATCAATGTTGGAGAGCGAGGGAATTCCTGCCGCAGTCTCATATTTAACCTCTATATTCATATTAGAGTCGTATGATACACTCGCTTTATTCGGAGATAGGAGGTGAATTGGGTAATTAGATTCGTAGATGGCTTCCACGGTTGCTACATCGACTCGCATTTCCATTTTAGGGGGCCATTGTACATAATATGTCCACCATAAAAACTGTATTGGTTGCATCCAGTGTTGCGCCCATGTGTAGACCATTACTGCACATTGTCCGTATTCATTTACATATTCGGTAAGGTCCGATTCTTCGTAATCAGAGCTGTCAAATTGGAAAGAAAGATACGAACTGAAGCTTTGTACATTGTCTTCCAACATTTCCCAAGATTCCTCTTTGAAGTTCCTGAGTTGAATGTCCACATGTCCTGTTGGATTTCCCAAATATGCCCACAATCGGAAATTGATCACTATATCCGATAGTGTTAAATCTTCGTACGGTCCCACGACATCAAAATAATAGATATCGACCACTTCGAATCCGTCTACACCTAACCATGCGTGGTATCTATAGTGGTTAACGTTACCGTCAGCAGCGCTAGCCCAACCTGAAGGAAGCGTTGGATCGAAGTTATCTTGACCTTCCCTTATATAATCTTTTAAATAAAAGGTGTGAGGTTTTCCTAACGGTACTTGTGGTCCTTGAGAATAGTAGTATGTTGTAGCACTCGTTTTTACCTGTGTTTTTTCACTTAATATCGTGGTATCTTTAAAACCTAAAGTACTAAACGATAAGATCAATCCAAAAATGACAAAAAGTGTAAAAATTGTTTTATTTATTTTTTTCATTTTTCTTCAATTTTCAAAGATTTTTGGCTCGTTTATCGATGTAAACGAGTCATGTTTAAACCAGATAAATCAGCATATAAAGGTAGTTGGTACAAAAGGGAATGATCAAATTCTCAGTTTCCCTATTTACTCGAGATTTGAACGCAATTCTTCTCTGTTTCGTTTTAAATACGGCATTATGGAGATCTCTAATCATGAGATTAACACTTTATGGAAAACAATTAAATATTTAAATTCAATGTTTTCAATACGAAAAGAAAATTATTTCAAATGTGTAGGATTTTAACCTAGGTTAATTCTTGTCAGTGATCTAATAAATAGGATAAATATCAAATTTAATTCTCTTTTTTTTTATTACTTCTTATTTGTGTCAGAAGGGAATATGTGGCTCATTTTTGACCTATCTTTGGTCTTGTTGAAAGGGTTCACCTTTTATCCTGCTTTAGCTCAATTTATGATGATTTGAGGCGTATCGGCACGATATAACCAAGTCAATGATGCAATCTTTTTTGTGCGGGCAGGGTTCGTTTGTTAATATTTGAAAAATAAAGTATCTTGGGGCGAATAGATCTTAATTACCTGAACAGTAACTCAAAAACCTTAACATTCGTTCCAAGCGATTTTATATTGAAAAGATGATTAACATATAATACCTTTATACTTTTTTGTATAGAGTGTATTTAACGAAATGGTTAAAATGAAATTTGTAAGAAAAAAGAAAGCAAAATTAGCACTCCTGAGCCTCTTTCTTGGATTATCCATTATGTGCGGGACCGTGCGGTCCATCGTGGCAAGCAGTCCTGAAACAACAGTCATTGACGAACAATCCAATGTCATAGAAGAACAACCCGTCGACATAGACATTTCTCAAGTCCCCAATCCCTGGAACTTAGACCCTTGGGATCTTCTCATCATTTACTCAAATCCTTGGGCCGATTTTGACGGCGACATGGCTGTTAATTGCTTGGAGGTATTATATGGAACGAATCCTGTAGATCGCGATTCGGACGGTGATGGAATGTGGGACGGGTACGAGATCTACGCCTGGAAGCAAGGTGGCTGGCAAAACCCCGTGGTGTACAACGAGCGTTATGCCGTATTACTCGCTGGCGGACTTAATAATAAACCAGAATTTTGGAATGAAATGGTTCGAATGTACGACACACTAGTAAAAGGGTACAATTACAAGCCCGAAAACATCTGGGTGCTCTACGCGGATGGCAATCCTCCTAACGAAGATAATTTCGATCCAATCTCGAACTGGGATCTATCTTGGATTCTGAAGGATTCAGTTGAAACGCACGGAGAAATGATCAAGACCATGAGACCCGCAACCCCATTGAGCGTTTTTTTAAGTCTAACTGACCTTAGCAACAGGCTCACATCCGACGATTCCTTGTTCTTTTGGGTACACAATCACGGAGAAGGGGAACCTACCGCACCTAATGCTTCTATTTACCTCTGGGGAGAAGATGCATTCTTAACTGACGCAGAGTTAACGAGCTATTTCTTGAACGCTGAATTCGCTCAAGCAACTTTCGTCTTAGGTCAATGTTTCTCAGGAGGATTTTTAGATCCTTCTCTCTTAAGAGGAGGCGTTGATCCCTTGAGAGTTCATCCAGATGATTCAGACGATTATCTCAACCTTAACGACTTGGCACCAGACGGTACGAAAAACGTGATCGTGATGACTTCTCAAGACTGGTGTGAAACAGAATGTGATTATGATACTAAAGATTTCTTTATATATCCTTTTCGAAACATGATCACTCCATATTGGTATGTCAATTGGTTGGATGAATTTAAACTTTATCCTAATGAATGGTTGAAAGGTGAATGGATTCTTGGTGTTTATGAAATAAGTTACGAATACTTGATGACTTTTCGAGCAGAATACTATCATAGGATAGATCCTGATGGCGTGGTCTCGATGTTAGAAGCGTTTTTTGGAGTATGGTTGCAACATTATAATGCGGAAAATTATCAATATTGGGAGTCCGTTCCTGGCTTGGGCGCGAGAACTTACTTGTAATCTTAAATTATCCAACTTCTTTTTTTCTTCAATTCTTATTGTTGCATGCTTGCTTTGATGAAATTTCGCCTGAAATCTTGCTCTCGTCTTCCAAATTTAGACGATATTTCACATTTCTCCATAATTCTTTTATATAAGACCCATAAAGTTATTATTTATACTTAACAAAAAAAGAAACCGTGGTATTGTGAAGGGTATTCGTAATAAAATCGTTACTGTATCATCTATATTTATATTGATGATGGCAATCTGTATTGGGTTTATCGTGGTATCGCAAAATCAGGGAACGATCAAATAACTTTCCCAAAGATTGATCGTTGTCTCGATCCAGTAGATTTCTCCTTGATAGGAGATGGATTAGGATCAGAGTCTCCGTCTTACGACCCAAATTCAAGGAACAATGGCAAGTTGATGTGCGAAGTTGCGATCTATCTGAATACGATTTAAGGGATCGAGAATACGATCTAATGTTCGCTGATTTTGATAGCAAGACCGTTTGGCTAGATGCCCTCCCTGATGCGTTTAAACCAGACGAAATCAGGGAATTAGGAGAAAATCCGGGTTTTGATTCGCGGACATTACACTTGCGAGGAATAACTGGAAAAGGAATTGGCATTGCGATTATAGATCAAACTTTACTAGTTAACCATCAGGAATATAGTGATAGAGTTAGATTATACGAAGAGATTAACTTTGATGAGGATTGGGATGGATACACGCATGGATGTGCAGTAGCATCGATTGCGTCGGGTGAAACAGTTGGAATTGTTAATGAAGCCGAATTGTATTTTATGGCTGTTAATTTTCAGAGAATGGTTGGAAATACACCAATTTTGGATTATAATTATATTGCTCGGGCGATTGACAGACTTGTGAAAATTAATAAGGATTTACCAGAAGAACACAGAATTCGGGTTACTTCTGTGGCTAGAGGCGGGGAGCTTGGCTATTTGGGATATGCCGAAGTAGAGGCGTCTGTCAGAAAAGCAATGGAACAAGGAATCCTTTTCGTTAATTCTAATTTAGATAGATATTATGAATATCCGTTCCATGGATTAGGCCGTCAGCCTTTAAACGATCCCGATAATTTTATGGCATATGAAGCGGGATTATTCTGGCAGAATTTTCTAACGAACGATCAAGATCGAATATTAATACCGATGGATTCCAGACGACAGCGAGTCCAACGGGGGTTGACGATTACTTTTTTTATAGAGCCTGAGGTTGGAGTTGGGCAATTCCATATATCGTAGGAGCCTACGCTTTGGCGTGCCAAGTTGACCTAGAAATCACTCCTGAAGAATTTGTAGAGATCGCAATAGAAACGGGAGTACCCTTGAATTACGAGGGATACGACATCGGAAAAGTAATCAATCCATTAACCCTTTTCTAAAACATTAACTATCGTATATGTCTTCGGGGAACGAGCTATCTTCATCGCTTTTTTCTTCGTCTTCTTTTTCGTTCCAATCCGCATCTTCCTCTCTTGTTTCTTTTTCCTCGCGATTTATATTTCTCTCGTTCCATTCGTCCGTTTTGATTTTTTTTCGGAATATTTTTTTTTTCAATGTCTTTCTCCTAAATGCATTTTATACACAAGTTAAAATTCGTCAAGAGCACTTAAATGTGCTTGTTATAACTTATAATAGTGCTCCCGATTTTTTTCGTCAATCTAAGAAACGGAGTTATTTTAGAGGGAAAAATATTGGTCTTATTGACAGGAATCATCCTTTACCATTCATGAGTTCATTAAGAGCGCGATTGAAGGATTTCAACAAATATGATCAAGCCAAAAAGTGATTTAAATTGTTAGATCCCTAATCTCAATTTTGCGATTATGAAATCGTTTCGTTATGAAAGACTAGGATTTTTTCAATTAGAATAGAAAATGCGGATAAGGTTCCTTTAGAAAGTTTAATAAAGATTTAATTCAAGAAAAAACCATTATTATAGTATAAATCAAATATTTTTCTCTACTATTTGAATATATCATGTCAGAAAAAGAAATTAAGGCAGGAGATATTGCTCCAGGTTTTAAGTTGAAATCTTATAACGCGGGAATTATCGATTTACACGAGTTATTAAAAAACCAGAAAGTTATCCTCATTTTCTCGAGATATTTTGGATGCCCTTTATGTCAGCTTGATTTGAAAACTCTCTTGAACCGTTCTGAAGAATTGGAAAAGAAAGGAGCAAGAATTATTTACATTACTCAGAGCGGAGAAAAAATTGCCAAAGATTACATCGCTCAAAAGGGAATTAAATTTCCCGTGATCCCCAGCTCAAAGGACGAGCTATATAAAAGTTATGGATTGGGATTAATAACGCTAGAGGCAATGAAGCAAGTCGGTTCCAAGCTTAAAGAGGCAAATGAAGCGGGATTCGTGCATGGAGAATACGAAGGATGGGAAAAACAAGGTCCCGGTCAATTTGTAATCGATAATGACGGCACGATAATCCACGCAAAGAAAGGGTGGTTAGATGTCGATGCTATCCTTGAAATCCTATAAAAGTCCGAAATCACCAGGATATTTTTAAATCTAAGAAAGATTAATCACTATCAGTTCATAATAACAAGGATTCTTAAGAATCGTTAAAATATTTGATTAGATTAAAATAGGAGTTAAACTTAATTAAGTACAATTACAAAACAATTGATATTGTAAGCTTAAAATGGAGAAAAAATCAGAAAAATTTGGACTGAGAAAAAGATTAAGATTTTTTTACGGTAAATTTTTGAAATCCGAAGAGCTTCAACAAGAACAAAACTATGGCTTGGAAAACGACCGAAGACATTCGAAAGAAAATGAAAAAATAAGCGGATTCAAGAAAACGGAAGAAATTCCAGATTAACCTTAAATTATATAAGTTATGCCTTAAAATTTGGAATTGGTCTTGTTCATGGGAGTCACCTTTTACTCGCTTGAGTTCATTTTAAACTAATTAGATTTAATAGGGTCATCACGATGACTGATAAAATCTTCTTCTAGGTAAAACGGATAATTTTTTGAAAGAATTGTGAAATAGGTTCTAATTTGAATTATGGGTTTAGATAATTAGATTTGTAGTAATTAAGGAAATTTAAAATAAGATATCATTCCCAAATAATTGTTGCTGCTTCTGCGATCTCAGCATCGTTAGTTAAAATTGCCTCCGCATTAAAACGCTTGTACATGGAAACTATCGTCCTATCGTGTAGTTCTGGAACGGTTAGTCCGCTAAAAATTCGCCACGCGGGCACATCTAGACTAACTTTTTCGAAAATCTCTCCTTTTTCTAATGTTATAAATATTAAATCTATCTTTTCAATAGGAATGTTCCTTCCAAAAATTTCCTTCCCTTTATAAATTATAGAGCGTTTCGCCCAACGCAATTGAAGGTAATAAGAGTTTAATTTGCTTTTTTTCAGCATCCTTGAGTATATTATCTGCGCCTTTTGGAAGCTTATCTGTTAAGAACGCTAAAAAAGCTACTGCATCAACGACGTAACTTTTCAACTCAAATTCTCCATTTTTTTCTCTCAGATTGTACGAAATCGATCGCCTTGTTTAGTTCGATCTCGTCTCTTAATAAGCCCCTTAGCATTCCAATGTGAGTCGTTTTTGGTTTAATCACGATTCCACCATCTTGAATGTACAATAGTACTTCGTCTCCCTCATTTAGCTTGAGTTCGTCTCTAAAATCTTTTGGAATCGTGAGTTGCCCTTTCGTCGAAATTTTACAATATTTCGGCTTCATTTATCAACATGCTTATAATGGACATGTAAGGATATAAAACTTACTTTTTTAATTATAATCTTACAATTTTATTTTAACAAAACCTTGGTCTTGTTGATAGGAGTCGCCTTTTATCCATCTTAAGTTCATTTCAGGTTCACAAGTGGTGTTTTAGCATAATTAAATACCCAACATTTCAATCAAATGAGAGATAAAAGGAATAAAAACAACTCAGATTGTTTAAGAAAAAAAAATGACTATAATAACTCAATTAATTTGTGTTAGTTGCCACTTCGTAATTAACTTCAAGTCCGTTATCCAAGTAGTCATAATAATCCTTAGTATACCGAGATAGGAACTTCGCATAAATACCAGAGGTCTACATTGGCGCTAAACATTTTTATGGAAATTTCAGGCCACAACGTGCCAAATATGGGATATTGTGCCCAATATAAGGCGTACCAAGGACCTGCCAGACCCCAAAACCAGCCTACAATTTGTTGCTCGTTGTAAGCCCAGGCAAGTACCTGTATCTGAATTTTACCTTCGTCATTTATATAATTTAACGTATTCACAAGAACATCTATATCTTGAATCTGTTCGTTTATAGTAACTCCCGAAAGCAAGTCGTATTTTAAAGTATCATAATTATAAATGCGTAATTGACACAAGTTAATCGAAGTGCGACTCCCTAAAATAAGACTATAATGAATGTGTATGTCAGCATCCTCAGTCTGACTTTCATTATCGTCTAATTGAAAAATCGAAGTTTCCGAGATTTCCAAGTAATTCTGCCAGCAGTCCGCTGTAACGTAATGATAACGCGTAAAAGCGTCATTGCGTTCATCTTCCCAGTTCTCATGTGTGAACGAATTGCGAATAGTGCCTTGGTTAAGGGCAAAGGATTGTGAAATTAAATTACATTCCACAGATTCAATATAATATATGCTTGTACTAGTATTCAAATCCTGTTGTTGTTGAGATCCATATTCATCATTCCTAAGATTTATAGCCGTTATCGCAAATATTATTGGGAGGAAGATTGCTAAAAATATTAGACTAGATTTTATTTTGTTTTTATTTGAAATATTCATTTTTTTCAATTTTTATGGATTTTCTATCTCGTTTTTTCAATTTTAACGAGTTATGAAAGTAACTGAATATCCAGCATATAAAAGGAATTGGTAAAAAAGGGAATGATTAATTTTTACTTCGCCTTTTTTTTTTAACATGTGGAGCTTCAGAGGCTAGATTGGCTGGAAAGAGGCTCAGTTGATTGCCTATATAATTTTAATTGGACTTTTACCCGATTTTGCCCTTAGGATAGGTTTATATCTTTGATCTTGTCGACAGGAGTCACCTTTTACCCTGCCTGAGTTCATTTCAGGCGTCGAATAAAGGAAGAACAAGCAATAAAAAGAATAAAAATTAAGACAAAAAAATATTATTTTGGTTTTTTTTTTAAATCGTTTACATTCAATCGAAATTATCATTAAATAACATTATTGAGTCGTTTTTTTGTTTAAAGGTTGCATTTGCCTCTTTTATGGTCAATACCAAGCATTTTTATATCTAAAAATATTTAACAAGCGACTACAATAAAGCACGTTAAAAATGAAGGGAAAGTAATTAAAAAATTTAATAAAAAATCTTTGGATTAAAACCTAATAATCTGGTGGTTTCAATCCAATCCTTTGGAGCTTAATTCATTGACATTCGACGATGGATCAACGACAAAAGCTCGGGCTTAACGTAGTTATCGGGCGGTCCATAGATGATTTGGTCTTCAAGATCTGATTTAGAGGCTTTCTCTTTACGACCTCTCAAGGTTAGTTTCTTTCCAAACTTCGTCTTAACTTTATCTTGCTTGCGATCGGTAAAAGTGCCTAATCCATAACTGTATTTCCAAGGTCGAACAGAATATTCCATTACATTCCTCATCCAACTATCTGCCTGATCTGTTTCGTAATCCCAGGTCGAGACAGTTTCTATTTCTGCTTTACTCATTTATTTTTCACTTCCTTTTTTTTCTTCCTAAGTTACTATCGTTAAATAGAATAGTTAAAGGTTATGTATAAATACTTAAAGGTAGTTTAAACACGATTAATATGTTTAAACTAACATCGCTAAAAATCAATTACTTTCGGTTTAAACCTTATCTAATATTATTATTATTATTATTATTATTATTATTATTATTGGAAGATTTCCCATCATAATTTTTATAAGGAATGGCAACAAGAAAAGCAAGTTTTAAAAATTTAAAAAATAAAAATGATTACAAATAATAATTTCACAATTTAAAATTAGAGTTGAAGAGATTGAAAACGCTTGTAACTTATATGTCACAAACAGGCAATACGAAAAAGATTGCTGAAGCAATATTTGAAACAATTTCAGGAGATAAAGAGATTAAACCATTGAACGAAGTTGAAAGCTTGGAGAATTATGGATTTACATTTATAGGGTTTCCGATTCATCAAATGGGACCACCACAACTAGCGTCAAAGTTCATTGAAATAAAAGCAAAAAATCGAAAAATAGCGCTTTTTGTTACCCACGCTTCTCCTCCAGGATCACCATTCATTGACCCTTTATTAGCTAAATGTAAAGAATCTACCAATGCTTCGGAAATGTTCGGTATTTATGACTGTCAAGGAGTACTTGCCCAACAAGTAGCAGATATGCTCCTAAAAATGGATAATCCTCAAGCCCAACAATTTGGAAAATTAAGAAATCTAACAGTTGGACATCCAAACGAACAAGAACAAGAAAACGCTCGCAATTTCGCAAGAGAAATGATGGAAAAACTTTAATATTTTTTTTTCTATATTCATCGAAAATTATATAAAATCAAAAATGAACTATAAACTCAATAAACATCTTGATTTCACGATGATTTAAAAAGGAGATAAATTTAGGAGAGAGAACAATCCTAACAAATAATAATGAATCGAATTCAAAAATATTAAAGATGAAAAAATTTAAATTTAAAAAAATAGATGCTTTTGCCTCAACAAAATCAGAGGGTAATCCTGCTGGATGTATTTATCTTGAATCAGGAGAAGATATAACATCATATGAAATGAAACTTATTGCTAAAGAGTTAAAAGGATTTGTGAATGAAGTTGGATATATTAAAAGGATTGGCAATTATGAATTTAACTTAAAATATTATTCTTCTGAAAGAGAAGTAGATTTTTGTGGACATGCAACAATAGCAATAATGTACGATTTAATAAAAAATGATAAAACACTAATTGATTCAAGTTTTCTGACGGTTATGACAAAAAGAGGGAATTTAACGGTTGAAAATAAAATATTAAATGAAGATTCCGTTTTTATCACGTCTCCTATACCTCAAGAAACTGTTATTGTTCCAACAATTCTTGATATTATATCTGCTTTAAATGTCAGAGAGGAAGAAATAGAAACAATACTTCCTATTAAAATTATAAACGCTGGATTGACAACTTTAATAGTTCCCATTAAATCACTTGAAATACTAATCAAGATAATGCCGAATTTCAATGTTTTAAAGAATTTTTGTTTAAGTTCAGAGATAGATATTATCGAGGTCTTCACGAATGATGTTTCAAATAGTAATAATAATTTCAGAGTAAGAGTTTTTGCTCCTACTTTTGGTTATCTTGAAGATCCAGCAACCGGTTCAGGAAATTCTGCATTTGGATACTATCTAATACAAAATGAATTATGGAATGATGATACTATAAAAATAGAACAAAATAGATTACGTGATGAATATAATCTCGTGAAATTACGAAAAAAGCAAGATGATAGTGGTATTGAGCGAGTATTATTTGGTGGTGGAGCAATAACAAGAATTGAAGGTGAATATATGATTTATCCTCAAGAAAAATAATATCATTTTTATAAACCATATTTGCAAGTCATAATCTTATGTATTCTACTGAATGTTTGTCCTCACCTTTAAAGAATCAATTCAAATACCCTGTCTTGTTCTATTTAACATCCTTTCGATATAGATATTTAAAATCAACATCAACAAGCAATTCTTCTTTTTCAATTTATTCTTCGTGAAATCATCATTTCGCGTAAATAAATATGCGTGTTATTAATATCCAAGTATTAGCTAAGTATTATCAAAATATCTCAAATAAGGAATTTTTCAATAATA
>JAFGGO010000057.1 GCA_016930515.1 Promethearchaeota archaeon
AATCCGTTTAATTGTTAATTAATTAGAATTATCAACGATATATTATAATTTAGCGAACCATTTCTCTTTAATAACTAATTTAGTAAATTTAAGAGAAATTTATCGTTAATAGAAAAATAAATAGTTCGAAAATTCACTAGCTCGGTTTATATTCAAACAAATATATGAATAAAATAATAAATCAATCAAAAAAATAGATTATAAGAAAAAATGAACACAAAAAATAACTACTTCATTATATTAGGCATGGCATTTTCAATTTGTCTTTCTCTTTGCATTTTTCCTTTGAAAACCGAAATTATTGATAATAATATACTTAAAGACACTATTGAAAGCGATCTGATGCCTGCTGCAATCCCAACACCCGTTCACGAATATAAATTCGAGGAAACGAGTGGAACTACTGTATATGATTCGGGTTCAAGTTCCGTGAACGGCATGCGTTTTGGTGCAACGATTAATCAACCAGGAGCAGATGGTCGTGGATATTATTTCGATGGAGACGATTACATATCATTTCCGTTGGATTCAAGTTTTACCTTCACGAATGAAATTACATTATCCGTTTGGATAAATCCCAATGGGCGAGGAGATTATAGAGACGGTGGAACAATCCTTGGAAAAAGTTTTTCTTCATCTTCTCCATGGGATGTCTATGGGTTGTATTATTTTGGAAATGGTAATATCTACTTTTATGTTTCCGATAGTACGGGATCTGACTTTGCATTTTACGCTGAAACCACCACGATCGTTCCTTTAAACGAGTGGACGAGGATAACCGCGGTCTATACGGGATTCGTAGAAAATTCGTCAATATATTTTAACGGAACAGCACAGCCTTTGAACAATGTAGAGGGAGTTGGGGGAGAGATGCGGGATGTCACCAGTTCTTTTCATATTGGAGACAATACATATGGATATCTTGGTTTCAACGGCTCTATTGACGAGGTACAAATTTTTGACGACGCATTTACTCGCGAAGATGTTCTCGAATTAACAGGATACAACGGATTGAGCGAACCGCAAGATGTTGTTGATATTGCTGGAAACGAACGAGTAATTCTTAGTTGGGATCCTCCTGAAATTGGCGCGACAAGTGTTACCAATTATCGAATTTATCGAAGGATTGGCTACGATGGTACTCCCGTTGTTGCAACTATAGGAAATACAACGAGTTATGTCGACACGGGATTAACTAACAATATGTATTATTGCTATCAGATTTCAGCTATAAGTGGCATGATGGGAGAAGGACCAAAATCTGTTCAAATATTATCGTATCCTCAAGTACAACCCCCAGATAGTCCGAAAAACTTCCAGGTAATCGCAGGAAGCGAACAGGTTGTTTTAGCATGGGAAGCGCCTGACAATAATGGAGGAGATCCAATTACGGGGTATATAATCTATTATCGAACCGCTTCAAGTATAACATATTTCATAGATGTTGATAATGTTACAACATACACGCATTTGGGATTAGCGAACGGAGAAACCTATTATTATTCGATACGAGCAAGCAATCTAATAGGGGATAGTGCTGCAACACCCGAAGTAAGCGCAACACCAAATTTTACCGTACCAGGAAGCCCACAAAATCTTCAAGCGACCGCAGGTAATTGCAAAGTAATATTAACATGGAATGCACCCTTTCACAATGGAGGAAAGCAAATTACCGACTATAAAATCAACAGGGCCAATTCTTCTGGTGGAGAGGTATTTCACGCAAGCGCGGGTACTGAATTGACTTACGCTGATACAGGGTTGAAAAACGGACAAATTTATTATTATACGATAATTGCCGTCAATATTATTGGTGAGAGTACTCCTTCGAACGAAGTGAGTGCCACTCCCAATGAGACTGTTCCTGAGCCCCCTCAAAACATATGGGCGAGCGTGAACAATGGGAGAGGGACCGTCGTATTAGGCTGGGAAGCTCCTAATGACGATGGGGGATCAGCAATCCTGAATTATTGGATTTATAGAAAAAATTCATTTGGGCTAATCATTCGTTTAGCAATTGTAAATGGCGATGAATTTACATACACGGATACAATTACAAAAGACGGTCAAATCTATAATTACTCTGTTGTAGCAGTAAACGCTTTAGGGTGTAGCAATTATTCAGACGAACTTAGTATTTCCATCGAAATAACTGAAGTATATTCCAGATTTTCAGTTCCAGGTTTTGAAACGCCCTTAATGATATGCTGCATTATAATTACGACAATCTTAGTCACTTCTAAGATGAGAAGACATAAAAAATTCAGATAAAACGACTTATACTCTTTTTTTTATTTTATTTATATATAAAAATCATTATTTTGATATTACGATAAAATTCTTCCTATTCCTCAAGGAGTTCTATTTCAGAAAAGCGAATTCTCCATTGACCACCACATTCACCACACCTATATTTTTTTCCATAAAGTCGAGGATAAGCCATTATTATATTCGTTTTATCCAATTCCTCGTGAATGAGTTGCTTTCTCTGGTTTCCACACTTGGGACATTTTCTCGATCCATCAATTACATTATTTATGGGCTTTTGATCTGAAGAATCATTACTTTCAAGAACGATAAGGGATTCTTCTTCAGCGTTCAGGATGGATTCAGAAGGATTAATAGACGGTTTAAACTCGATCGGTATTGGTGCTTCATGGTCCTCTTTTGGAACTATAGATGAACTTGATTTTTTCGGAGTAGGATCCACTTTCTCAATATAAACATGCTCTTCTACAACTCTTGCTTCTTTGGCTATTTGTTTGAGTTTCTGATTCTCTTCTTGGAGTATCTTAATTTTATCATCATATTTTTCTCTAAATACAACACTCTCGTCTGAATTTTGTTCTTTAATAGATTTATTGTTAATTTCCTGAGCTGACAATCTTTGAAGTCGTGTTTTTAAGTCCGAAATTTGATCCACATATTTCTTACTTTCAGTTTCATATTTTTCACTCCCTTGATCATTCAATTTTCCACTTATCACGGGATTTTGGCTAATTTTATCAAGTTGTGATTCTAATTCGCTGATTCTTCTTGCATATTCGACTTTATTTACAAGAAGATCCTCTTTTTGTGATTCAAATTCAGAGAGTATTTTGGACTTTTCTTCTTGAAATTGTTGAGTTAATTTTTCAAGCTGTATTTCCAATTGTTTTGATCGATTTTTATATTTTTCTTTTTTTTCTGCTACTTCCTCGAACAACTTCAAGGAATTATCTTCGTCCGATTTATATAAGGAATTTTCTTCTGTAAGTCGCTTGATAATTTGTTGAGCGTTAGAATCGTTTAGTTTGTATTGGTTTATTTGTTCGTTAAGACCTTCGATTTTTTTTTGATATTGATCTATTCGAGATTTAAGTCCGGAAATTTCTCTCTCGTGTTTGGCTCGATCTATCAAGGTGGCGTTCCTATGTTCAAAGGCTTCAATAATCGAATCTTTCTCCTTCAAATCTTGTCGTTGACTTTTTACCATATCTTTCAAAATTTGTAGATCATCAAGAAAGTCAACTTCTCCTTCAATATTTTCCTTCTCTGATCGCTCGTTAACTATTTGTTCGAGTTTTTCGACTCTCGATGTTAAATCATGCTTTTCTTGAATAAGTTCTCTGATGTGCTCGTGCAATTCAGAGCGGGTTAATGCGTCATTTTCAATATCGTTGATCAGTTCATCCAAATCTCTAACCATTTAAATCAGTCCCGAATGTTTGACTCAAAATGCATATAAGGGGGATATAAATATCGTGTTCAAAATTTATGTTCTTTAGATATACTTATAACAATACATATATAATAATTTAAGGGTGGATATTTAGTGCGTTCTTATAATGTCAGTCAGATGAGGAGCATGTTTTGAAAAAGAGAATGTTTAGATCAAATTGCGAATTCAGAAGAGTAAATAACTAGATTCTAAAATTCAAATAATCAATGGAACACCGTTTTGAATTATAAATATATTTCTTATCAAGGCAAAATACCCTTGGAAGTAATTATTATCTATTTTAGATTGAGAAAAATAATATTAGAATATTTTTTTTAGCTTATATTTTCTTAACCTCAGCGTCTCAATTTGCATAAATTTTGGAAACACTTAATATCCTTAGCTTTTAATCTATTCCTACTATTTTTTCAGCGTTCCGCTTCAATTCTTGGAGTCGTTTTTGATACTCACCATATATCGTCATTCTTTCTGCTTGGAGGGATCCCTCTGCGTGTAAAGCTAAGACCTCATCGTCGGCGTTGATAGTCGTTTTTAAACCTTGAATTATTTTTAATCGATCTAATGCGGAAGTTCCTTTTATTCCGCTGAGGTATTTATCGATATCTTCTTTTAACTCCGGTACTTGGTAATCTTTATATGTGGGGGTTGTAATAAATATACCACCACATAAATCCTCGACATTTTTTACGAACTCGTGGTAATTTTTGGCGAAGTGGTATTTTGCCAAGTTGCTTATGATATAATTAGGAAGTGCCACTCCTTCTCGTATAATAGGTTCCAAGCACGAGGCTCTTGATAAGCTATTCAGCATCTCAATATAAATTATCATGTCAGTGATTTTTTCTCGAATATGGGAGATTTTATCTATACCGTTGTATTCAGCTATTGCGATAGCTAAGCCTAATTGAACTTCGGTCATAGCTAATCTATAACACGAGGCAGTGTGTCGATGAGAATACGAAAAATTATACGCCATTGCTCCTGCGTATTGCCATTCTCCGCATAAAAAAACGCGCTCCCATGGTACGAATACATCGTGAAATATTATCCACGACTCTGTTTGAGACCTAATTGGTCTATCATTTGGAAATTCTAAAGGACCTTGATGATATCGATAGGGTCGAACTATTTGTCTTAAACCCTTTGTATTAACGGGAATGGCAAAAGATAGAGCGTAATCCGTGTCTTCTTCCCTCATTGCCCTGCAAGGTAAAACAAGGATTTCATCGCAATAGGCAGCACAGGTTATATGTCCTTTTGCGCCTCGTACTATGATTCCTTTATCGTTTTTATCCACGACATGCACATAATAATCCGGATGTTCTTGGTCTGGAGAAGATGGATGAAGGCTCCTGTCTCCTTTCACATCAGTCATCGCACAGGCAACGCTTAAATCGTTATTTCTCACGTGATTGTAAAATCGATTAATTCTATCGATATAAACCTCGTTACCCATGGATCTACAGGTGATTAATACCGCATTAAGACTATCACCAGCGACATCTTTAGTAAACGGAATTATGCCATCACCTTGTCTTGTCGCTTCTACTATTAAATCGTGTCTTTTTATTAGATCTTCAGCGTTTTGGGAAATATAATAATGTCTACTAATAGGTTCACCCGTTTCAGGATGAATTGCAACAGCAAGATCTCTAAACTTAGGGTTTTCCGCCATTTCATAGTCGATAGCAGATGTTTCCACGCCTACCTTCATTTTGGGATGGGAAGTTATGTCCTCGACTTTTTCTCCTTCGATCCACACTTCCCTTCCATCTCTTAATCCGTTCTTGTATTCTTCTGCAGTTCTTAATCCCATTTAAATAATCCTCCAAAATTAATCAGCATGATTTTTAATTTCCCTATTTCAATTGCTATCGTTCTTTTGGTCAGGTTCATTAAAAAGGTTACTCATTATAGATCGAAAGCACAATCAACAGAAAAATTACTAAAAACTAAAATATAAATTGAGCATCATATTTTTTCTTAAGGCATTAATTCAATTTTTTAGATTTTTAAAATAAAATATTGCTGTAAATTTTATAGGTTGAAGAACTTTATACAATTAATTTCTTATAATATGCTTGTTTAAATATTAAGAAAGGTTATTTAAGTACAGTTTTAAATGATTTTGATTAAAACTGTATGAAATCAAGTAAAATATGCTGGTAATAATGATTGAAAATATTAAAAATGTTGCCGTTATTGGTGCGGGAACCATGGGTTCTGACCTTGCCCTTCTCTTTGCCCTTTATGATTATGATGTGATCGTATGCGATATATCACAAAATGCATTGGATACCCTTTTTGAAAGACAGAGTATTACCTTAGAAGAATTACATAGAAAAAAAATCACAAAAAAAAAACAGAAATCGCTAAAAAAAAGATTCACACTCACGCAAAATATAGAAGACGTGAAGGATGTAGATTTCGTACTTGAAACGATAGACGAAAAGTTGGAAGAAAAGAGGAAATTATTTAAAAAATTGGAGGATTTAGTCCCTGAGGCAGTTTTATCCACCAACACTTCGAGTCTCAAGGTTTCCGATATTGCAGAGGGAATGAATGCATCAGATAGAATCGTCCTCTTTCATTTTTCAAATCCATCCATTACAAGCGATTTAGCGGAAATAATGATGGGAAAATATACCAGCAAGGAAACTTTAAGAATTGTTACCGATCTTGCAAAGAAAATTGATAAAACACCAATGGTCTTGACTAAGGACATGAATGGTGCGGCAATGAATCGAATCTTGTCGTCCATTAACAACGAGGGGTTATGGGCGCTACAAAACGAAGAAGCAACGAAAGAAGAAATAGACGCAGCGTTCTATAGGGCCGTGAATTTTAACCTTGGTTTAACAGGTACTCTCGATTTAGTGGGACTGGATGTTGCCTTAGATGTGGGTGTTATTTTAGCGCGAGCTTACGGAAAACGTTTTGGGCCACCAATTCGCCTTGTAGTCAATCATGTAAAAGCAGGACGACTCGGAAGAAAAAATGGAAGAGGATTTAACGATTGGAGCAAGGGACATCCTCATCCAAACAAGAACTTGCGAAGTAATTACGACGAGAATCGAATATATGCCGTTGCCATCAACGAATTTTTTTGGTTAGTCCAAGACGAAATGGGAGACATCAAACACTTGGACACTATCGTAAAACTCGGGTTTCGAATGGAACAAGGTATATTCGAGAAGGCGAAATCAATCGGGTTCGAACTACTTTTCAAATTATTGAATAAGCTTTACAAAAAATACGAGATAGAGCTTTACAAACCTTGTCCATTATTCGAACAACAAGTTAAAAATGGTTTAGATAAACAATAAAGAATACACATATAAAAAAAATAAAGTATGAATTCATTAATTTCGTATTAAATTTAGCGTTTTGAATTTTTTACTTTAAGTTTATCAATGACATCTCTGAGTTTATCGGGGTATTTTTTATCTATATGGCCTATCGTACCTAAGAATCCAAATAGTGCAATATTCACTACAAAGATAATTCCAACAATGTCTGTAATTGAAAGCATGTTGCTGAGAGGCTGTTAAACCAAGAACCGTTTTCTTGTTGAATGGAGAATAGTTCAGTTGTAATATTTTCTGTATCAATATCGGTTTCGTTCAAGATATTTTTTCTTACGAGAGTGCTGATTAGATTCGTTTTTTTTCGAAAATTTTGGTATAAATCGTGACGAAAGGTTTTTTGTTTAAGGAGTCCGGCGTGTTTTAAAGCTCTTAGAATTCCATAAGTATACACATTAGCATTTTTCCGTTTCCACATGCCTGTTGATTGTTGTCTTTTGATTATTTCTGGAAGACTGGAAGAAAGAACTTCAAGTGCTTCCTCTTTAGGTAAATAGAAAGCATATGCCCATCTTGCATGAGGTCCTAATATTAACTTTTTTGCTTCATTAATAAGGTCTTTATTTGACCTGTATTTTGGATGAGCAAGGAAAGCAGCTATAGTGCCAACACTACACCTCAAATGTGTGGTACCTTTCATTGATAGACTGCTAAATCTCATATAACCATTCTCAATTTTCTTAACATAAAATTAGGTTCAATGCTATCTATGAATTTGATTTTTTTAAATATTATTTTTTAAACATAATTCCTTAATTGTTGTAGACCTTGAAATTTAATCAAGCAAATTTTTCCGTTTTTTGGAAATTTTAAGTTAGAAAAGAAATAAAAA
>JAFGGO010000058.1 GCA_016930515.1 Promethearchaeota archaeon
AAAAATATGTTTTATTAATTTTAATTGATAATTTATTAATAGTTATAAATAATTCCCCTAATATTTAATTTTTTACAATTTATCCTTACTTGTAACAAAAACGATCTCAAAAAAGCGACTACAAGCATTTTATAAACAACTCGTTCTTAAATTGGCTTTATCAACGATTATAATAAAAGAATTTTAAAAAAAATAAGATATGGACTTTTAAAATATGAAAATTCCTTTGTTTCTTAACTTTTAATAAGAATTTAAAATCACGCGCGAAAAACAACAAGATATCTTTCTGGTAATATTTTTCAATAAAAATATAAATACGAAATTATATTATTACAATAAATAGTACTATTTAACTAGTTATTCTATTTTTCAAATAATAAGTTAGAGGAAATGATTAAACCGTGGCTGATAAAGACCAAAAGAAAATCAACAGAGTTATAAACTTCGTCAAGAAGGGATTATCCGGATTAGCGGACGAACTTGACAATACCGTCAAAGCGATAAACGACTTTACAAAATCATTGAAAAAAGCCCAAAAAGACCTTAAAGAAGTTTCAGTTGAAGAAACGGTACAAACTGTAAGTACTTCCTCTAAAAAGGTTGCGGCTCCTGCAGGTGGAGTTAAGGCAGCAGCAGCAAACACGTTATTTTCTTTATTGAGCGGTAATGAAGGACAAGCGCCCGTAGCCCCTAGTCCCGCTATGACTGCAGCTCCAAAAGCGCCCGCACCTCCAGATGGCGGTGGACCTCCCAAGGCACCGGGTGGCGGTGGACCTCCCAAGGCACCGGGTGGCGGCGGACCTCCCAAGGCACCGGGTGGCGGCGGACCCCCCAAGGCACCGGGTGGCGGCGGCGGACCTCCATCGAGAGCAGGATTACCTCCTGCACCAAAATTACCTCCAACTAGTGGCGGGCCTCCAACAGCACCTCCAGGTGGTGCGCCACCCTCACCACATGCAAAAAGACCCGGACCTCCAGCACCTCCAGGGGGAAGTAGGCCTCCAGCACCTCCAGGTCCGCCCGCAGCTGCTAGTACTGCAGGTGGAGGGTTGAGTTCTCTAAGAGACGAGATGTTGGACGAATTAACCCGGCTCAAGAAGATTATGAGAGGAGAATCTTAAAACCCTAATTTTTTCATTTCTTTTTCTCACATTTTATTCATTATTAAAGCAAACATCCAAAGGATTAAATTTAAATTAGATCTTCGAAATTATTTTATATAGAAGCACATGTAAAACACCTTCGCGATGCCAAACCTCACAATCGTATTAGATGTTGGTCAATTTTCTACCAAGATTGGATTTGCGGGAGAGGATTCTCCATCTAATGTGTTTTTTACGATTGTTGGGAAACCTAAATATCAAAATTTAAGCGCACAAGAAAGCTTAAAAGAAAGGGAGGAATTATATGTTGGAGATGAAATACAATCCCTTGGTCTTTTTAAAATACATTCTCCCATTGATAATGGTTCTATCGTGGATTGGGGTTACTTTTCAAAAATAATTGACTATATTTTCTATTCTTTGAGAGTAGACCCGAGTTTAGTAAATTTACTTTACGCAGTTCATCCTTCTTTTCCTAAAAAGGATCTTCAAAAATTGTTCGAATTATTTTTAGAACACTATCAATGTATGGCTTTTTATCCCGTGCTCGATTCTCAATTAACCTTATATTCTGGTGGTTTTCAAACTGGTTTGATGATCGAAATGGGAGATAGTAGCACGCGGATAGTACCTATTTATCAAGGATTTAAAATCGAACACGCCGTCCAAATTCTCGAAATTGGTGGAAAGGTATTATCCAGGTATATGGAAAAAATTTTAGGGACAATAGGTTTTTCAGTGGATTCTTCTATTCGCAGGGAATTAGTTAGAGTAATTAAGGAAAAAGCATCTTTTGTATCTTTAGATTACAACGAAGATATCAAGCGATACGAGCAATACAGCAAGAAATTTTCATTACCTGACGGTTCTGTAATTAATTTAGATAAGGAGCGCTTTATGGTTGCTGAGGCTTTGTTCGATCCTTCCTTAGTAAGTTTGGAAGCAAAACCCTTACATATTGCAATTCTTGATGCAATTGAGGAATGCGACTTGGATATACGCCCGAACCTTTTAAATAACATCTTTCTTTCTGGTGGCTCTTCCATGTTTCAAAATCTCAAGTCCCGGATATACCAAGAGCTTGAATTGGAATTAATTAGACGAAAAAAAAAAGATCAAATCGTAAAAATCATTGCTCCTCGAGAAAGAACCTATTCCGTCTGGATAGGTGGATCCATTCTTGCCTCTATTCCTGAATTTAGCAAGAATTGGATAACGCGAGCGAAATATTTTAACGAAGGCATTCCAGAAGATCTCTTATAGATTAGAATAATTTCTTATTGTAACACGGGGATGATACTTTTTTATATATTTTGAAATTACTGTTTTCTTCTTACTCACAATAAATAAGGTAATAAAAATGGAAGAAAATTCTGAAAAAATTCCCATTGTCGAAGAAGAATCAGATTCAAAACTGTTCAATAAAATCAAACAAATTAACACTCCTATAAAGAACGAACTCTTAATTACATTATTAGACGGACAATGGCATCCTGAATCGGAACTCATTCGAACTGCTAAAAAAGAGCGAAATTATGCTGGTGCCGTCTTGGTAGGCACCATGTTAAACAGCATCAATTCTTTAGGCCAGGATGTATTATTGAATAAGAAAATCATTGATGGTGAATGGCACTTTAAAATCTCTAACAATTATGTTGGACTGACAAGGGCCGCGTTTACAAGGACTGCTTATAGGAAATTAGATCAAAGCGATTAAAAAAATCAAAATAGACTCATTTTTTACTTTTTACGCATTTATTATTCTCTATTGAATAATCCTTGCATTGAGAACAAAATCCCTTTCCAGAACGAGACTCTAGTCCTTCTTTCCAACATTTCGGGCATAAATAATAGTTAAACGCCTTCCCATTATTTTGTGTAGAAATTTTAAAAACATCGAAACCACATATAGAACATTGTGTTTCCAGCATTGTTGCCCTTCCTTTTTTAGGAAGAGGCAAGTATGTCTTACAGGCGTTATCCGTGCAGGCTAAAAACCTTTTATTTTTTAAATTAATAAATTTCATTTGTGATTGTATACATGTCGGACATTTTCCAACGGTTAGCTTAAAACGTTCTGATGGATTGTAATTGTTATAGGTGTTTTTTTTTTGTTCTATTTCTGGTAAAATCTTTTGGAACTCTTCTTTAGCTGAAAGAAAATTGTCAAAGAGCATTAAAAATTCTTTTCTCACTTCCTCTATAACATCATTCATTTTTCGCTGGCCTTCCTTTATTTGCTTCAATTTATCTTCTACTCTTTTCGTAAATGAAGGTTTTAAAAATGGCAACCAGACTTGTACGAGAATTTGCATCAAAAAAACACCCAAATCTGTAACTAAAAATTTGTTTTTTTCTTTTCTGATAACCTTACGGCTTAACATTGTTTGGATGATTTGAGGTCTAGTAGCTTTCGTGCCTAATCCGTGCTTCTCCATGAGCTTTAATAGCGTGGGATCTGTATATCGAGGTGGAGGCGTCGTTTCTTTTTCGAATAACTCTATATTTTGTACGGGTATCGTGTTCCCTTCGATTTGAATTTCCAAATCATAATGTGGTTTTAAAAATGGTGCAATTTCGAAGAATCCTAAATGAATAAGAGAAACGATCTGAGCTTTAAATGGCTCATCCTTGATTAATAAATCTAAATCCTGTCGAGATTCCGTTGCCTCTTCCCCGAATAAGGCTAAATAATGCCTTGAAAGCGTATTATATACTTTTGTGCGAAAGCCACCACTTAATCTCTTATCATTTAGTTCAATGCTTTCCAAGGGCGTTATGGGGGGATGATCTCCCTCGTCTTTTTTTCCTTTTGTTGGAATAACTCGTTTGTTAGTTAATTGTGTTTTAGTATATTTACCATATATAGAATGCAAAGTAAATTTAGTTAAAATCGTCAGGTGATCGAAATTATTTTTGTAAATGTCGCTTTCTGTTCTTGGGTACGAGATGATTTTTTCTAAATATAAATCGTTCATTGTGTCCATCGCTTGCTTAGCGCTTATCTTAAGCGTTTTAGTTAGTAAGATTAACGCTTTATTTGTATTTAGGGGAGAAGGAGGTTTTCTGTTTACTTTATTCTGATTAAAATTTGTTATTATTGCCAATTTTTCTTCCTTTATTTTTTCGTAAATAGCCCTTGCAACTGTTTCATTGTTTTTGGAAAAAGGATTTGCCTTATGGTGAGCTTTAAAAGAAGAATTTTTAGCTATTAGAATTGCATCAATAACGAAATATTTTTCGGGAACGAATTCTTCTATCTCTTTTTCTTTTAAATATAATAAATATAATGTAGAGGTTTGAACCCTACCAATAGAAGTCCAATTGACTCCAAATTGCTGCAACGCTTGCTTTAATGAATTGCTAACCTCGCGAGTTGCCGAAAATCCAATAAAAGCATCGATTATAGATCTTGCTTCCCCACTTTCTGCCCAAAAATATTTTGGTGAGATTAAATTATTAAATTTTGATTGTATTTCGTTTGGTTGTAAAGAACTTATCCACAGTTGCGATATTTTAATAGAAGGACGACTTTTTAGAACATATGGTAAAGCGTCCATTATTCCAATATTACACCCCTCGATGTCCGCATCTGTACCGATCACACAATGATCGCTATTCAGGGCGATTTCTTTTAATACTTTCATATAAGGACTCAAACCTCTGATTAAATATTTTTTAATTGCGCTTGGGTTTGTAATGATATTTCGAGGTGCAGGATATTTCCAATTAGAAAAATCAGGTGTGTTCCTATGCTCTTGTAAATGGCCACGTAAAGGAATTACTACGATATCCTTATCAATAACATTGTAAATATATATATATTTACTTTTTTTAATAACTTGAACCTGACCTAATGCCTCTGCGATTGCTCTGGCTGCTTTGTTTTTCTCCGAAATAATTATTGTTGTCATTATCAATAATTACCTATCTTTCATCTTTTAAAAATAAATAAAGAATTAGTAATTTTTAATATAGTTTGAACTCTTTATTATGCTAATTATTTATGTATCTTATTTTGAACGAAAGGTAAATTAATGAAAATATTTCCGATATTTCTTATTATTTTTTTCTTGGGATAGTAAAGCAAAATTCAGATCCAAGATTTTTTCCTTGGGATTTTACCCAAATCTTTCCTCCATGTGCTTCGACGATACCTTTGGTTATATACAAGCCTAAACCGCTTCCTCTCTCTAAAATTGAGAAGGTTTCGATGTTTTGATCGATAGTGACGAACTTTCTAAATAATTGATCGATCTCTTTCTTGCGTAATCCAAGACCACTATCCTGAACCATACATAAGATTTTTTCGCCCTGATCTTCTGCGAATATCCTAATTTTTCCTCTCATTTTCGAAAATTTAATCGCATTTGAAATAAGATTTAAAAACACTTGCGTTATTCGGAACTCGTCTATTTCAAAAGAGAGATTTTCGCTCATATCTATATCTATTTCAAGATTCTTTTGTCTAATTTGATAATCCAATTCAGAAACACAATCTTTTATAATATTCTTTATTTTTTTTTCTTTTAGGTTTAATTCAATCTTTTTTGCGTCTATGATTAATACATCCATTAATTGTTCGATGTATTTCTCGAGCCTTTTGGAATTATTTAAAACCCTTTCTAAATCCTCTTTTATTTCAAGATGTAAATCCTTATCTCTGGTTAATATTAAATCCACAAATCCTATAATCGATATCAATGGTGTTTTTAATTCGTGTGATGCAATCGTTATAAAATCAGTCTTTAATTTATCCAATTTCTTGAGTTCTATGTTTTGTTCTCTTAATTTCCTCTCAGAATCTATTAAATTTTCTTCAAACTCTTTTTTTTCGGTATTATCGATCATTGTCGTTAACAACGCGTATTTTTCTCTAAATCTAATGGTCGTGGCATAAGCATCAATCCATCGTGGTTTTCCCGATTTTGTAAGGATCCGAAATGAAATTTGAGACGGATATTCGATGGGTAATTTTGCTAAATTATGAAGCCTGGTAAGTTCTACGATGTTACTAGTAAGAAAGAGAAAATCGTCGGGATAGAAGGCTTTTTTTAGTTCGAATTTTTTCCAACTCAATATCTCGTCGATAGTATAGCCCGATATATCTGAGACGGCGCTATTAGCATATTTTACCCTTCCATCCTGCAATATTGCGATTCCCATTAATGATTGTTCGGTAATTGTTCGAAAAAGCGATTCGGATTCTTTTAATTTCGCTTCGGCTTTATTTCTTTCAGTAATATCCTCGGCAGCACATACCACATATTCTACCTCTCCGTGTTTATTAAGCTTGGGTGTTTTCGTTATTGAGAATAGTCTTTGAGCTCCCATCTTATTTGTAATATATTCTTCTGTACGGATCTGTATTTTTTTTCTGAACACTTCCTTGTTACTTGCTAAAAATTGATTTAAATTTTTTTTTGAGAGAATAGACTTTAAGGATTTATTTTCACATAACTCCTTTTCTATGCCTAAAAAATTAGCGTGTGCTTTATTTACTGCCCCATATGCATGTTCGTTCTCTAAATACCAAATCTGAGTTTCTATATTGTCCAAAAGAAGCGTTTGTTCTTCGTTTTTAATAATTAATTGTTCCTTGGATGTGCTTAACTCTTTTGTTCTTTCTTGAATTTGATTTTCAAGTTCTTTATTAAACTCTTGTAGCTTTATCTCTAACATTTTTGCTTCTGAAATATCACGCAATATTATTTGAAAAAAGATTTCCTTACCAATTCTAATAATCGTCGTTTCAACAGTTATCCAGATTGTTTTGTTTTCAATTCCCATGGCTTTAAATTCCACTGGCTCCAAGCAATCGTGCTTTTCAAAATTAGATTTTAATTGTTCAATTGGGGGATGTTTATATTCACTTCCTTTGATTTTAGAAAGTGTTTCTACAAAAGAACTTCCAATAACCTTATTTTTTGGGATATTCGATATGTAGCGATTAAATCCTTCATTACAATCAACAATATATCCATTTGAATCAACGATCCAAATACCAAATGGAGAGTTGTCGAACAAATTCCTATATAATTTTTCTGATTTTTTAAGCTTACCTTCAACCGTTTTAAGTTCATTAATGTCCTGTATGATGACTTGGACCATCTTTTCTCCGCCTAATGTGAAAAAAGCGCATTGATATAATACCCAATTTGGTGTCATATCTTTCTTATGAAGTTGTATTTCCTTAACCTTAACGGACTTCCCCTTGATTAAGTCCATGAAATCCTCCATTATTATTGGAAGGTATTTTTTTGGAAACAAGTCGTGTTCTGTTAAAGTAGAGCCAATTAATTCGTTCGCTTTAAATCCAGATAATTTTTCTGCCGTTGCGTTAAACCCTACCATTTCGCCTTTCATATTATAAATAACTATAGCATTTGGAGATGTCTCAAATAATGTTCTATATCTTTCTTCAGATTCTATTAATTTTCTCTCGATTTCGTTATACTGAGTGATCTTTCTGAGATATCCTGCGATACCTTGTGGCTTGTTTTTTTGATCCCTTAAAAAAGAGACGAGTAATTCTATTAAAACCATTGACCCCTTTTTATGTATAAATTCTAACTCAATAAAGATAACACGGTTAATAATTCTATCCAATTTAGTTTCATAGGCAAGTTCTTCCCTGAAAGCATTACGCATCTTTTTAATAGAACTGGGACTCATAAATTCTTCAAATTTTTTTCTCTTAATCTCCTCAGGTGTATAACCAAGAACTTGAATCACTGAAGGCGCAATAAACATATATTCGAGATTTAGATTCATAGTAAAGGCTAGTTCGCTCGCTTTTTCTGTAAAAGATCGATAATTTTCAAGTGATTGTTCTAATAATTTTTCCTTATCCTTATTTCTCGTGATATTTCTTAAAAGTAGGATATATTTTAAAGATCCCTGCTCGTCTTCATAAAGCATGCCTCGAGTATCGAACCATAATGACTTTTTTTTCTCCTGAATAAATTGTATTTCTTTAGAAATCATGCTTGATTTTTTAAGATCATTCAAGAAATCATTTACAGCATTTATATCTTTCGAGCCTATGAATTCAAAGAGACTCCTGTTTTTTATTAGTTCTTCGGATAAATTAGAATTACATTTTTCATTGAGCCTTATTAATTTTTGTATATTATATTTATCATCCAGAACGAGTATAATGTCGTCGAATTTTTCAATGAATAAATGAATTATTTTTTCAATGCTAAATGATCGAGCATTAAGGAAATCAAGAATCTTGATTGTACCTCTAAATCCTTGTAAAAATCTATGCTTGTCAATAAAAGGTTTTACCTTTAATAAAACTTCAAAAACTCCCTTATTTTTGCTTTTAAGCGGTAATTTAAATTCAGTTAAGCGTGAAAGGTTTTGAGATTGAACATCAGGAAATAAATCGAAAAGATTAAGATCGGATGCTTGTATTTTTTCTAATCCCATAAATTCTTTGAATCCTTCGCTATGATAGGTAAACCGTCCAAATTTATCAGTTTCCCATATCCAATCGCTTATATCCTCTAATATATCCTTACTAATTTCCATTAATTTTGTAAAGTCGTTTGCTTGCATGTTTATCCCCTATAAAATCATGGAATATTGTTAGTTGAATTGCATTTATATTTTTGACATGTTTGTTAAATTTGATACCCTAATGTTTGAAAAAATGAAGTATTACTCGTAAAATATAGACTTACTAATTTATAGTTTTGTTTTCTTAAAGCAACTCATAAATTTTAATTGGGTTTTTTTGGATTATAAAGATATATTTTTTTGTGAAAAAATTACTTGATTTTATTGATTTTAAAAAAATCACTTTAAAAAGCTTTAGAAATATCAAGATCTATAGATATTTATATATCTCTTCTTTCGAAATAATTAACTAAAGATTTAAACTAATTTAAATTTTAAATTAATAGGATTATAATGAACTAAATACATTGAGAACAATTATTAGCTTAAATGTAAAATGAAGGAACATATTACACCATCCTTTGAAATAGATGAGAAAGGAAGGGTTTATTGCAGAATGCATACAAAATATCGAAAACACATAGAAAAAAAAGACTATTTTGAATATATGTTATTGGAAAAAGATTTGACTTGCATGCGCTGTGGTCATTACAAGAGTGACGATTGTTATTTCCCTCGTTCTGAATTGGATAAAATTGTTCACGATCAAGAGAAGGAAAAACATTTTTCGTGCAGATTGTGCGGTTCTCAAATTAAAATAATGTTAACGATTGTCCAAAAACTATATTATGAAGAAAAATTTAATCTTAAGATGCAATTGATATGTTGCGATTGCCATCAAAAACTTTCAGAGAATCGATATAGACAAGAATCGTTAAATAAAATCTTGGCTTTGGGATTTATCGTTTCTGTGAGCCTTTTCTTTTTTATTTACGCTTCAATCATAAGCTTTTTACTTGGAACAAATTTAATAACATTTATCTTTTTATTTATTTGTTGGTGCTTTATTGTTTTTCTTCCAGCAAGAAAGATTGTGCGTATTTGTCGTGGATTGATATACTATAAGAAATTTTTTTGTAAAAACAAGTTATTGAGATTAACCTAATGTTCCTGCCCAGCCCCTTACGAGTTTTCTCATTTTTTTTTGTTTTTCAATTATACTTAGAATCTCCTTTTTATTTTTGGATCTTAAATCGTCTATTTCGGGAACGAAGTCATATTTTATGAAAAGGTCTCGACATTCATTCGATATCAATCCTTTCTTTATCTTTTGAGGGTTATTTACAAAGCTAGGGTATTCAAGCACCCAATCTTTCAAAAAATCCTCAATATTATTTATAGATTCAAAAACAGGTAAAACACCTAAATTATTAGGAGTTGTGATGGCAATTGTTGCTCTGGATATAGTATATTCATTTCCATTAAACGATACGGCTATCCCCCTTTCTTGTTTTAGCCTTTGAAGCATATTTATGTCTGTTATTGAGTCACCCAGAGCAATCATATCGGAGATAGGCGTGCCTGTCCTTTTAGAAATATCTTCTATTGCTAATTCTTTTCTCTTTCCTCCTCGAACTTTAATCTTATTCATTATCCTAAAATAATCTGAATCTTCGCTTTTCCAAAAAAAATCGTTTAAATCCTCTAAAACCGTTTCCAAATCTTTATCGTTGTCTAAATATTTTTTAAAGATTTGTTTTACTAAAATATGAACTGAATTTTCTATACTATTAACTCCCTTCTTTAACAGATCGATGTTAAAATCCGTGCAATAGACATGATCTTGAGGTATCGATAATGCGCCAGTTATCGTGTGAGCAAATTGGGTATAACTTGTAGAAATAACATAAACATCCCATTCCCTATGTAAGATGCCCATTAGATCCATACAGCCGGGTAATAATCCCAGATTTTGTTGTGCTAAACTCAATAATTCGGTTTCTGAATAACATGCAAGATATAAGGGCGCCATGATTCTCAAAGTATCTCCTGGTTGATATTCAGAAATATTCAATCTTTCTTTGATCCCGGGTGTATCAATGATGTAATCGTCGTAATTTGAGATCATAAAAAAGAACTCTCCCATGTCGTAATCTTGCAACGAAAGTTCCGGTCTATTACTTAATAACTTGCCAATATCAGCAGCAAAATCAACGGTACTGATTGGCCCTTCGAGGTCCCAGCAACATACTTTTTTATTTTTCAATTAATCTCACTTTTAGCTTTCTCTTTAGAATAATTTGAGAATACCTTGCTTAAATACATATTTATTAATTTATTATTAATGTATTGGGCTTGAAGATCTCTATAATTACAGAAATTCTTTAAATAATTATTTTAAAAGTATCTTTTCATAGAATTAATTAAGAAACACATCTTAAAAGCAAAAAATAACTGATTTTTTAAATAAAATGCCCATAAACTAACGTGTTTTTAAAGATTTTTTTAAAATTTCTTCGATGCTACGGTTTTTTTTAAATTCTTTTTCTACGATATAACGCCATTCTGGTTCGATAGTGTCGAAAGCTTTTTGAGTGAGCTTTTTGAGTTCTTCATCTTCTGACGAAAGAAAAGGGCCAATTAAGACTAAAGCCCTCTTGTCTTTTAGATTGATAAAGCTTTCAATGATGTGTATGATCGTGAATTTATCTGGATTTTCGGCATCCATTTCTTCTTTGAGTTTTGAAGCGATTATCATGGTTGCTTTAGGATCACCAATTCTTCCCATGGCTTCTATTATGCGATTGCACACCATCTTGTCTTTTTCTTTTTGTAGCGCCCTGCACATAAGATTGGTTGCCCTTCCGTCCTTCATAAATCCTAACTCCCTGGCAGCTTCGCCCCTTTCCTGCCAATTCTCGTCGTGAAAAAGCTTATTGATGAGGCTGTTAAACCTTTCGTTTACTTCATGCCATGTCATTATTCAATTTAAAGAAGTATAGAGAATAATATAACTTTATTGTTATATTTTATAAAAAAATAAATATTCAAGAAAGCAAATTTAATTGATAATATCATCCTAGTAATGATGAAATAGAATGTTTTGTAATAATTAAAATCAT
>JAFGGO010000059.1 GCA_016930515.1 Promethearchaeota archaeon
CTTCCTTATCTTCATTCTCAAGATCGTTGAAAGCTTTTATATTTAAGCTTTCTGTCGTGATATTTGCTGAAATCGTCTCAGCCTGATTCCTTTCTGACAATCTTGATTTCAAGTCCGTTAGCTTTCCGTTAAGATCTATAATTGATTGCTTTAAATCTTCTTCAAGTTTATGCTTCATGGAGAGTTCGGTCTTCAGTTTCTTGAGTTCCAAAAGGAGTTCTTGATTTTCAGCCTTTAAATCTTGTATGATATCGCTAGCTTCATTACTGAAAGGCACGTTAAAATCTTGACTCAATCCGACTTCGATAGATTGATCTTGAGTATTTTGCTTTATTCGTTCGATTTCTTCTGAGAGTTTTTGGTTTTCGATTTCGATATTTGTAATTATTTCCTTGTATTCGTCTTTATCGTTCTGTAATTCCGAAATTTGGGCTTCTAAATTCTCTTTTTCTTCTTTTATTTTCGAAATCGTTTCGAGTAGTTGCTCGTTATCCCGTTTAAGTGACTCTGTTTCGTCTCGATTCATGCCCGATATTGAATTGACTCTTTCTTGGGAGTTTTCATATTTTTGTTGGAGGTCGTTGTTTGATGCACTTAATTCTGCTATTTGGGCATCTTTTTGATTTAGATTTTCCTCCATTTCTTGAATATTCTTGACGTGTTCTTCTATTTCTGTTAGGATCTTTTCATATCTGTCTTTTTCATCTCGAAGAGCTTCGTTAAGTTCTTGGTTTTCTACCTTTAACATTGAAATTTTTGCTTCTAAAGAACCGAATTTTTCTCCTTGGATTACTTTAACTGATTGGTTATTGATGATTGATGTCATTTTTTCTATCTCTCGGTTTAGAGAAGTGATTTCCTCCTTAAGTTCTTCGTTTTCTAATTTAAGATGCTCTGAAAGCTGTTCAGCCAACATCTTATCTAAGTTACTATTGTCGTGTTCGAGTGTTCCAAGGGTGGAGTTCTTAAAAGCCCTAAACCTTTCCTCATATTCTTCAATTATTTTCTTGTATTCGTCTATTTCAGCTATTAATTGTTCCTGATCCAACTCTTCTGGTAATCCTTCTTCTTTGTCACTCTTTTTCTTCTTTTTCCTAGATTTCTTTTTCGAACTTTTGCTCGATTCTTTTAATTCTTGCTCTAAGTCTTGGTTATGTTTTAATATTTCTTCTATTATTTTTTCTCGCTCATTTAGTTCCTCTTCTAATTTATGAATTTGTTCGTATCGCCTTTCTAATTCAACCTTTAATTGAGTTAAATCTTCTTTTTCGCGTTGGGAAACTAAATTATTAACCTGAGCCCTGAGTGATTCGATTTCAGCCTCGTAAGCCTCGTTTGAAGCGTTTAAATGGTTGAATTGTATTTCGAATTTTTCTTTCAAGTCGAAGGATGCTTTTTCTGCGCTTTCTAACGATTGTTGCAAACTAATAACCTGTGCTTGGTAGTCTTCGATTTCGAGCAAGAGGTCGTCAATGTGTTGATTTGAAGGTTCGTTATGTCCAAGAATTTCCTCTGATTTAAGACCTTTTTGCTGCAAATCTTGTAGTTTTGCATTTAATCCCTCGTTTTCTTCTGAAAGTTGCTTGAGAAGTGATTTAGCATTTTCATCGTTCGCTCGATACATGTCGATCTCCATTGTAAGTCGCTCTAATTCTGCTCGAGCGACTTTTAATTCCTCGATAATAGATGATTCGTTCTCCAAATCATCTGCCTTCCTTTGGAGATGTTCTATGGTTTGTTTGAGGATTTCTAGGTCCCTATCCTTTTTTAAAATGTCCTGTCTTTGCGAATATATCATATCCTTGAGAAGTTGTATGTCGTCATCTATTCCCAAGTCGCCTTTTTGATCGTTGTCTTTTAAGGATTGAATGAGCAATTTTTGCTCTTGAATCGTGAACTTCAAGCGGTTAATCTCCTCCTTGAGCGATTCTATTTTTCGCTCGAGTATCGATTGCGTCTTATTATCTTGATCAATCACATCAATCAAGCCTTTTAGGTCTTTTTCCATAGCTTTTCGAAACCCTTTCGTATATTTTTCGTTCTACGATTTATAAATGGTGATTTATTCTAAAAAATGTTGGTGTCAAATATCATTCCTAAAAATTAATCGAAATCAAATTAATTTTTAAATTAATACCAGACGCTCGTGATATGTAGGTTAGAATAAATTTTAAAATACTAATCATTCAGATTTTTACAAGAGTAGATTATAATTTAAGAAATAAAAATGAATAAATTTTACCTTTCTCAATACACCTTAATTTCGACGATCTTGTCTCCTTGGGCGATGTTATTTACCATGGCTTGATCTCTATCACTCACAACTTCCCCAAATATAGTATGCTTGTTGTTCAACCAATTCGTGATAATATGCGTTATGAAAAACTGAGATCCGTTTGTTCGCGGCCCTGCGTTTGCCATTGCTAATAATCCAGGTTTGTCAAACGTTCGTCCGCTCTGAAATTCATCGGGAAATGGGTAATTCACTTCTTTACCTTTATAGGGAAATGATGTGATGCCCTTATTCCTTGGACCGCCCGTGCCCGTTCCGAGAGGACATCCGCCCTGTATCATGAAGTTATCGATGACACGATGAAAGTTTAAACCATTATAATACCCTTGTTGCACGAGATATAAAAAGCTGGCAACCGTCATAGGAGCGTCTTCGTCGAATAAGTTAAGGTGGATGCTTCCCTTGTTAGTAACTATTTCAACTTTAGTCATAAAAAGAATAAATATGAACTCTTATAAAAATTATTTTATGAAGCGAGATATAAAAGAAAAAAAAAGAAATATAGAAATGTTTTATTTAGTTGGTGGCTTTAAGACAAAAGCTATTACAGCAGCACCTAAGGACATTATTCCCATTACGACGAATAAGATTAGATAGCTTCCAAAGGCGGAAACAAACAGATTTACCATGGTAGCACCCATAAATCCGGCAATTCCATAAGCTGTAAATACTATTCCATAATTTGGTCCCAATTTCTTAGTACCAAACAAATCTCCTGTAGCCGTGGGGAACATTGAGAAATTTCCACCGAAACAGAAGTAGATCAAGCACACAAATACCAAATAGACATAAGGATCTGTGGTGGTAAAGAAGAACGATATCATGAAAATTCCTTGAAGGATGAACATGATCATCATTGATTTTTTGTAGGAGATCTTATCAGAAAGCAAGCCCCATACAATTCTTCCAAGTCCGTTGAATAAAGCCGCAAACGCTCCAATTGTAGCGATAAAAGTAAGATCGTTGATCAAGCCCGTCGGTTGACTATTTGCGAAATCTTTATATGCACCAATTGTCATGAGCCCACAAATTGCGCTTAAAACGAATGATAACCATAACATCCAGAATTGGGGAGTTTTAATCATTTCCTTTCGTTCAAACTCTAATCCAGATACTCCATCTTCAACTGATGGTGGAGGTGGGGTCCAACCTGCAGGTGCCCATCCTTCGGGAGGATCTATTAGAGTTAATGCACCGATAAGAACCATGACTAAGTATATGATACCGATCATTACGAACATCAAAATTACACTTACGCCACCTAGAGCTCTTATAACATAATTAAAGATAAAGCTTCCCGCACCAAAACCCGCTACTGCAATTCCGTTAATCAAACCTTTTTTGTCTGGAAACCATTTTGCAGCACACGCAATAGGACATACATAGGCAAATCCTATTCCTACACCAAAAATGACACCATAGGTAATCATGAGACCCAAGAATGAACCTGCCGTGAAAGAGGATCCAATAACTCCAATTCCGAGAACGATTCCACCAATCATCGCCACCTTCATGGGTCCAATTTTCTGTTGCAATTGACCCGCAAAGATCATGGTAATTGCAAAAGCCAAAAGGCTGACACCAAAAATATAAACTGTCATTTCTCCAGTGATGCTAGAATCAAATCCTTGCATGTATGGAGTTGCAAAAGCTGAAACGGTTGACCAACTATAAATGGTTCCTAAAGCCAATTGGACTAAAATTGCACCAATAACAACAAACCATCTATTTTTTATGGGATTTAATTTTTCAGTAATTCCTTTGAATTTTTCCGACATTTTTCTGTACCTTTTTAGTAAAAATGTGTTATTTTTTAAAACATGTCAAGCTTTAAAATGTTTAAGAAATGACTTATGCCTAAAAACAATCTTTAAAAACCAAACCAAAAGCAATGAAAGATTAAAAAATTATCATAATCTTATTACCATATCAATAAATAAATCTTCGACAGATCTCAAAATGTCAGCAACAAAACCCTTGGATATATCGTTCTTTTTCAATCCAAAATCAATTGCGATAATAGGTGCAAGCGCAACGCAAGGAAAAGTAGGTAACACTGTATTGAATAATGTCGTGAACTCAGGATACGAGGGAAAAATATATCCAATTAATCCAAGGGAAACGGAAATTCTTGGCATCAAGGCATATAAAAGCGTATTGGATGTCAAAGAAGAGATCGAAATAGCGATTTTTGTCGTTCCTAGCAAGCTCGTTTTAGCCTCTGCGATAGAGTGCGGTGAGAAGGGCGTGAAAGGGCTCGTAGTCATTACTGCAGGTTTCAAAGAAATTGGCGAGGAAGGAGTTGAGAGAGAAGAAAAACTCATAGAAATAGGAAAACAATATAATATGAGGATCTTGGGTCCAAATTGCCTTGGATTCATAGGTATTAACTATAACGGCTCTTTTGCGGCAGAAACTCCTAAAAAAGGTCATATCGCAATGATCTCGCAATCGGGAGCCATGCTTACTGGTATGATGGATTATTCCATGTCGCAAGCCTTTGGATTTTCGTGCAATATCAGCCTTGGAAATAAAGCTGATCTGAGTGCCGTGGATTTTATCGAATATCTCGCAAATGATGATGATACAAAAGTTATACTATGTTATTTAGAAAGCATAAAGGATGCAGAGAGGTTTCTAAAAGTATTGCCCGAGGCTACCCGAAAAAAACCGGTTATCATTTTAAAATCGGGAGTAAGTGCTGCGGGTGCGAGAGCAGCTTCAAGCCATACAGGCGCTTTAGCTGGAGCAGACATTGCCTATGAGTTAGCATTCGAAAAATCTGGAGTAATACGCGCAAAAACCATCGAAGACTTGTTTGATTACGGGGAGATCTTTCATTTCCAACCAATTCCTAAAAATAATTCGTTTGCGATCGTGACAAACGCAGGCGGACCTGGTATCGTAGCAACTGATGCCTTCGAGCGCGAAGGCTTGAATTTCGCTTCCTTTCACGAATCTATCTTGCATAAATTACGAGAGCATTTGCCGTTAGAAGCCGCAATATTTAATCCTATCGATATTGTCGGAGACGCAAGCCCCGAACGATACGAATTTACCTTAAAAACAATCTTTGGTATTAATGGGGATTCCAAAAATAGTTCCGATATCACTACTGAAGGGGTTTTAGTCATTTTAACGCCTCAAGCTCAAACGAAACCAATGGATGTTGCAAAAATTGTCAAGCAAATCTATACTCAGAATTTAATAACAAAACATAAGCCTGTTTTGTGCTCTTTTATTGGCGAAAAGTCAATCGCAAAGGCAAGAACTTTCTTAAAACAAAATTTCATACCCTGTTATAATTTTCCCGATAGAGCTGCTCACGCTTTAAAAATTTTGATAAAACGTGGAGAGTACCTTAAAACAAAGAATCTTTCCGAACGAGAAATCCCGATTTTTAATGTTAATAAACATCGAGTAAAAGAAATTTTTAACGATGTTAAAAAAGACGGACGAAAGGTTCTTTTAAGTCACGAAACGAGCGAAGTCTTTGATTGTTACGGAATAAAATCTCCACTGTCACGCCTTGCACGCACTCCAGCAGACGCAATGACTTTACAGAGAGAAATTTGTAAGGCTGTAATGAAGATCGTTAGCCCCCAAATTATTCACAAAACGGATGTAGGTGGGATAATTCTTAACATTGAATCACCTGAACAAGCATTCGAGGCTTACATTCAGATCGTTGAAAATGCCAAGAAATTTGGTCCTCGAAACGCACAGATTTACGGAGTAGAAGTCCAAGAAATGGTAAATTACAAACAACAAGTAAAAGTAAACGAGATCATTATAGGAGTGTCTAGAGATCCTGGATTTGGTCCTTTAATCATGTTTGGTGCTGGCGGGATCTATGCAAACTATATAAAAGATGTGAATTTTGCTTTATCTTATAAGTTTACGAAAGATGATGCGAGAAAGCTAATCGAAAGCACCAAAGTCTACAATCTTCTACAAGGCGTTCGAGGAGAAAGTCCATCCGACATTGAAGCAATTTTAGATGTTTTGCTAAGAATATCCCAGCTAGTTAACGAATTTCCCGAAGTAGTAGAGTTGGATATCAATCCATTGTTGTCTTTCGTAAAAGGTTATAGCGCCGTCGATATTAAGATAACAATTATATGAAATAGTATTAAAAAGGTTTTTATATATAGCAAATAACAATTAATCTGAAAAATGAGGAATTAAAAATGGTAAAAAACATATATTTATGCTCCTTGGAAGAACGAGTTGGAAAAACTCTTCTTTCCATAGGAATAATGCAACATTTAAAAAATAAGGGTTATAAAGTGGCTTATTTCAAGCCTATAGGAATTCCGAAGGCAGCATTCTCAAACAAGGCCGATATCGATGTGGGATTCATACAAAATACTATTTTGGAGATAGATTTGCCCTACGATATCGTTTCACCAGTAGCCATACCCGATTCGTTTTATATCGATCTTATTGACGCGAACAGGAAAGAAGAATATTTAGAGAAAATAAAAAGAGCCTACGATGAAATTATAAAATATGTCGATTATGTGGTCATAGAAGGGGCTCCGAGCATAAAGAAATACATCAGGGTGGGCATTGACGACGTAACCATTGCAAAAACGTTAGGTATCGAAGAATTATTATTCGTGAATACTGACTCCTCCGATAGATGCATTGACAACTTGTTTTTCACGAAAAACTATTTCGATTTTCGAGGTATTAACATAAAAGGTATTATTTATAACATGATCGATCACGATTATATCGCAAGGATCGAAGAGCTTGAAGAAAATAACATTAAAAGATACGGTATTCCTTTGGTTGGTATAGTTGAAAAAAGATTCGAGCTTTATTCTCCACGGGTGTTAGAAATTCAGCACGCTATTGGAGCCGAATTGCTCAACGAAAGTGCAATTGCTGGACTAAGCAATTGTGTGGAAAATTACGTGATCGGTGCCATGAACGCCCAGTCTGCCTTAAAATATTTACGTCAAGTAAAGAATTTTGCTTTCATTACCGGGGGAGATCGTTCTGACTTGATTTTAGCTGCTCTCAACCAAGAAGTGTCCACCCTAATTCTCACTGGATTCATTCAACCTGACACAAATGTGATCACGGCGGCAAACAAGAAAGAAATACCCATCCTATTAAGCCCCTCCGATACCTACACAACGATGCGAAATATAGATAGACTCAAACCAGGTCTCCAATCCGACGAGATCCAGCTCATCGCAGAATTAGTCCAGAAGGCGTTCGATTGGAGCGTATTAGAATAATTTTTTTATATTTTTCAATTATAAAAACCTACTCCATTCTTTCTTTTCTAAAAATTATCTTCTTTTTTGCATAAAATTGGTCCTTATCAATTTAAATAATGATCTTAACTTCTTATTAGTAACGAAATAGGAAAATAATCAAAAGACAAAAAATCAAAACGGTTTTTAAGATAGAATTTATAAACCGTTTAATTTCGTTAAAATAACAAGATGATTTTATATGATGGATAGAAATCTCATTAGAAATGTGGTTATAATTGGAGCGGGTCATCAGGGACATGCAATAGCCCAAGGTGCGTTAATGGGCAATTTTGATAGGGTAGTGCTCAATAGCACCACAATGACCTCAATTCTGAACGGTGTTGATAGAATTCTAAATAGCAATTCTTACGGTTTAAATCTACTAGAGCGAAAGCGCTTATTACCAAAAGGTTGCGAAAGTTCTACTCTCTTAAAAAAGTTAGTTCTTGAAAGTGATCTCAAGGAGGCTGTTAAAACGGCGGATCTCGTGATTGAATGCGCTTATGAGAAATTAGAGGTCAAAAAAAAGATTTTCAAGACATTAGGAAAATATTGTCCATCTCATGCGATCCTCGCAACGAATACTTCAACAATGAGTATATCTACAATAGGGAAAGCATCTAAAAGAGAATCTAATGTCGTAGGAATGCATTTTCTAAATCCACTAGGTTCTAGACTTGTCGAAATAACCAAGGGCAAGCTTACTTCTCTTAAAACGGTTGAAATGGCCAAAATGGCCGCACAAGAGATTAAATGTCTAAAGGGGAGGAGAACGATCATAATACTCCAAAAAGAATCCCCTGGATTCGTAACGAATCGCATTGTAGGGACGATTGAATTGTATTTTACTTGGTGCATTAATGAAGCATTTAAACGAGGAATCTCCTTTGAAGAATTGGATGCTGATGTAATTCATATTTTGCCAAAAGGATTATGTAAGATGTGCGATTTAATGGGTATTGATACCATCTTTAATTCTTTTAAATATCTTGAAAGCAACCTTTCATCAGATTTCAAACCTTGTGGAATTTTTGAATCGTTGATCAAGGAAGGTAGATTGGGTAAGAAAGTTGGAAAAGGATTTTACGATTGGTCAAAAGGAGAACCCATAATAAATAGATCTGAAAGAGCAAAAATTGTGAATCCAATGCTAATTCAAGCGATCTTGCTCAATGAAGGATGCAAGGTATTGGAAGAAAAAATCGTCAAGACTACTCGAGAAGTGGATATCGCAATATACGAGGGATATCACATGCCTGGACCTTTTTCGAACGGTATTAAAAAATATAGGATCTTTTCCGCAATGTTAGAGGAATTATCCAAAAAAACGGGATATAAATACCTAAAGCCCTGTAAATTGCTCAAAACAGGAGAATTTCAGCAAATACTGAATAAAGAAAAAGAAGAAACAAGAAAGCCCATTTTGGGATACAAAATATGAGTTAAAATCCTTTTCCAGAGTTCTACAAATCACAATTTAATTATTTTGAATTGATATTTTAGCTTTAATAATACCAATTTCTTCTATAAACACGGGTTGACGGTATTTTTCCATGAAAATTAGTTGATACGTGAGAATAGACTCTATGAGGATCTTTTCGATATTCCATGAGATTTTAATAAATTAGATGGTATAAAAAGGATAGATTTATTTGAGTTTAGTGATTTTTAGACGCATTCATCCACGCCTTAAAGGACGTGGTTTTTTGCGTGAAAAACGGTAAAATTGAGCATAAAGATAAACATAAAAACCCATAATTAGCATCTGATACTTAATTGACTCGTATCATTAGGTTTTTTTTATTGACTTATAATAATGTTGTCAATTTACAAAAATACTTTAAAAATATATAGGAAAAAAAGTCATCTGCGAAAAACAGATGTTTGTTAAATTAAATTAATCTTTAGGAGATTATTTTTTTGCGAACTTAATTGCACATTGAGAATAGATCCACGAGAGCTTGTAGCACGAGATTGCTTCCGAATAATTACCAGAATCTAAATGATCTTGAGCCAAAAGAATATAATCGTTAGCTTTTGAAAGCTTGTGATCGACTATATTTTGAAATTTACCATTTTCTACTGGCGTGTTTTGAGCGTCTTCGAGCGCAATTCTTGAGAGTAACTCGTCAGCTTTAATCAATTTCAAGATGATCGATTCGTGGACTAGAATTTCGGCTTCCAATGTAGCAATCTTGGCTTCGAGATCAGTGATATCTCGTCCTTTTGCTTCCAACCACGCAATCTTCTTTTCCAGCTTACAAATTTCCACATTATTATGGAAGATCATTAATTCCAAGCGATTGACTGCAGCTCTTTCGTGTGAAAAGACGCATGTACCAAACATTGGATTCAAGCGAATCTCGTCTTCCCAAAGCCTGTCGCAAAGACTGTGCTCTATCTGGAGAATTATGTGTTCAAGCTTCACATCCGAACAGAAGCATCCCGTTTTAAGCGATTCGAGCTCTTCGATAGCCATAACTTTAAGATCTCTAGGACCAAGAACGGTAACATTGAGAGATTCTACAGTAATGCCAAGATCGTCGTCGAATACTGTAAGAGTTATCGTATAAATTCCAGGTTCTGCGAAAATGTGTTCTTGAACATCCGTTATCATTACGGGAGATCCTCCAAACAAGTAAGTTATCGTAGTATCTGAAGTTCCGTCCCCCCAATTCCATGAAAATGTCAAATCGTCGGTCCCAATATCAGTTGCCGTTGCCGTAAATGATGTGGGATCGAGCATTACAACTATATTCTCGTCAAGCTCGAAAGCATTTACCTGTGACACGATTTCGATATTCGCAACCGGATTAACATTGTAAACGATAACACTTGCCGTATCCGAATCGCTTCCTCCATCATCGTCTGAAACTGATACACTTACGATGTAAGTATCGTGAGTTGTTCCCGTTGGATTATCGTCTAAATATTGGTGTGATAGACTAAATGTAGTGGTTCCCGGACCAAAATTGTGGTTTTCGGTTAATCCTTCGCCCCAATTAATGGTTAAGACGAAGGTATCTTCGGAACCTAGATCGCTAATCGTACCGCTAATTGTAGCAATACCGTTTTCATCGATGCTATCATCGCTTAATGTCAATATTGGAGCGGCATTATTTACCGTAATGGTTGCGGTGTCAATATCCCGTAGTCTTCCATCAAAAACCTCTAAATATACGGTTCCCGTATAGTCATCGTTCCATGTGTGAGTTGCAGTTGGGCTTGCCGACCATGCGGTATCCCAAGTCCCATCGCCGTCGAAATCCCATCGATACTCGAGAGCATCTCCGTCGGGATCAGTTGAGGCGCTTGCGTCAAATGTGATCGCTACGCCTTCCGTGCCAACAATATTGGCCACATTCGCCGTAGGGCGAAGCTCGCCTGGAAATGGTGCTAA
This sequence comes from Promethearchaeota archaeon, assembly GCA_016930515.1. Classification (GTDB taxonomy): domain Archaea; phylum Asgardarchaeota; class Lokiarchaeia; order Sigyniarchaeales; family SOKP01; genus FT1-020. The sequence continues at coordinate 10,967 of JAFGGO010000059.1, forward strand.
AGAACCAACGCCACCAATACACCATCCTGCTCCGTAATTTGGCATGTACCAGTAATTAGCAGTAGCGTTCCATTCAACGGCATAATAACGGAGGATATCATCGGGATTGTTGCTATTCTTGCTGTTATCCGAGTCGGTGACCCAGATTCCCAAATAATAATCTTCCTTATCTGCTACGGGATCTAATGTCGAATCGTAATTAAATCCCCAGACGGTAATAACGTGTCCACCATCTCCAACAATGGGATATATATGAATTCCAACGGCATGACCCGCCATTAATTCGCCACGAATGTTTGGTAACGTATTTGGATTCGACCAATCCATGCTATTATAAGTAGGAGCACTATAAGTCGTCCAAAATCCCACATGATCAACATATTCCGATGGGTTGCCATCTGTATAAGCCGGTAAGGTTCCATCGAACCACCAATCAATTCCGTCGTACACGTAACCCCCATAATCGGTTATGTGTTCGTAAAAATACTCAAAAAAGTCGTCCGTGTTTCCGTGCACCATGGTGCCCGCAAACCCCCATCCGGTCCATTCTAACATGTTACAAGCCGTGGCTGCCCAGCATAATAAATCGTCTTTGTCGCCTGGATTGTCTGGAGCGGGATTCCCTGCACCATCGCTTCCTGGAGCTTTTTCGGCGTCGCACCAAAACCCTCCATGATGTTCAACAAGAAGATATTC
>JAFGGO010000060.1 GCA_016930515.1 Promethearchaeota archaeon
AAGACTTCCTTCGCTTTCATGAATAGTAATAAACATTTTTTATTATAAAAATCAAATGAGTCTAATGATTTTTAATAAAAAAATAGATCATAATATTTTTTCAAGAAAACACATTCTAAATTAATATATCTAATTTCCATCAGATGTGCCCCAAGTAAAATTCATACGTTCGATCTCGTATAAAAGACTCCCAATGTTAATAAATTCTTTTTTTGATATCAATTTTTCGAAGATTTTTAATGTTTCGTTATACTGTTTGATATCTTCCTCGTTAAAACAGTGATAAACGAGGTAATCAATGCCAGCTATAGTAGCAGATAACATTTGCAATAATGCCATGATAATTTTATTTCCTCCATAGGCTCCAGTGCCCCAATTACCCGTGTGAACGATGACAGGGTTTTTCTTCGCATCTTGGATGTAAGACTCTATTCTCGCTGCTAAAAAAGCCGTGTGAGCCGTGTTAAATATTTCCGATATGGTTTTAAGCGAATATTCTCCATTGCCGTATTTTGGAGCTTCCATCGCAATTATGTTTGACATCGTGGGAGGAGAAAGAACTCTCGTTGCCTTTTTAATGGCCATTTCGCTTGCGTTGCTAAATTCCTTACCGTATAAACCGTTTGGCCTCCCATAAGACTGATCAGGATCGATAGAAATTTCTATTCGTCTCTGCGCTCCTCGAATCAATATTGGAGTAGGAGATGCGTTAACATCCCTCGTGTACGGTCCGTATTTCGGATCTTTTGATTCAAGTTCTAACAAGCATTCTCTCAGTGATCCCAAGATAGGGTGTTCTGCCACTTGCATTTCGTCCTGAGCAAACAACCCTCCTCCGTAATATCCAAAAAGATTTCGGTCAGCAAAGTTCATGTGCCATTCGATCGCGTTCAAGTCCGAGAATCTAGACTGGTATTTATAAATATTTTGATCTATTAAATGTTGAGTTGTGAGTCCATTTTTGTCTAAATCTTCTGGCCAACTTATTTGAGACCATTTTGAAAATGTTAATTTTCCAATATGGACGCATCCAAGGGGACAAGCGATATTAAATGCTAGTTGCTTGTTATGATTAAAAAGTTTTGGAGGGAAGCGATTCATCAAATCCGAAGCATCAAACTGTTCTCTTATAATTAAATTTTTCTTTTCTATCTCTTGTAAATCGTGATTCATGGTTTTTCAATTATTATTTTCGTGACTTATATAATGATTTAATATAAATTTTCTTTAATTATTTCAGATTTAATATGCATATTTTTTATGCGTTCCTCGATTAGTAAAGATCATGACGATAGGAGATATGGACAATATCATAAAACTTCAATTAAACAAGACTTTAAAAGAGACAAATTTATCAATTCCCGGCGCAAAAATATATCAAGGTAAAGTTCGGGACAATTACATCCTTGACGACAAGCGAATCATCGTGGCGACCGATAGGATTTCTGCTTTTGATAGGGTGATAACGACCATACCTTTTAAAGGAGAGCTTCTCAACCAAATTAGCAGTTTTTGGTTTGAAAAGACCAAACATATCGTGAAAAACCACATCATAGATATCCCTGACCCGAATGTTTCCGTCACCCATCAATGCGAGACCGTACCTATTGAAATGATAGTAAGGGCATACATCACGGGTACGGCGTGGCGCAAGTATTTGAAGGGTGAAAAGGTATCTGGAATCGAACTTCCAAAGGGCTTAACAAAAAACCAAAAACTCGACGATATCGTCTTGACCCCTTCAACCAAGGCAGAATCGGGACACGACATCTACATTTCAAGAGAGGAAATTCTAAAGCAAAATATCATAGATAAGGACATTTACGAACAAATGGAACAAGCCGCCTTGAAACTATTTAATTTCGGACAAGATTATTGTAAAAAAAATGGATTGATTTTAGTTGACACGAAATACGAGATGGGAATTAAAAACGGCGAGCTTATGGTCATCGACGAGATCCACACCCAAGATTCTTCGAGATTCTGGATTGCCGATACTTACGATGATTTATTCGAAAAAGGTGAGGACCCTGAAATATTGGATAAGGAATTCTTTCGAGGTTGGTTAATGACCACCTATCCAGATGTTTTTCCAGACATCAAACCCGAACAAGACATCCCACCAATTCGAGAAGATGTGAAGATAGAACTCGCAAAAAGATATTTTAGGAGCTACAAAAAGATAACGGGAACCGAATACAAGCCCGAAGTTGCGAATGTAATGGAAAGAATTACTGAAAATTTAACGAAAGCGGGATATATCTAACCAAAGTGGTAAACTTTTTATAAAATAACAAGCGTATCTTTCATATTATGATCTATGCTATTTTTTTAACAATTAGTTTCATTCTATTTTTAGGAGCAATTTGCTGCTTTATTTACGAAATAAAATCCTCTAAAGTCGATAGAACGAAGCAGATCGGTAAGAATCTTCCAAAATTCAGTCAATATAGCTTCATCTTAGCCATTTTAGCCTTGGTGATGCTCGTGTTTGCTTCGATCCCCTACATGCAATCGAGTTTAGAGGTATGATACAGAAAGTTACCTTACAAATTGTATATTCACATCTTTATTAATATAAAGAACAATAAATCCATTATTTGAAAAATATTTTGGTCCATTTGAGATCTTATTTTATATATCCTTCAGATTTAGACTTGATTTTCTTATTTGTTCATACCCTGCTTTCACTATTACCAAATTAATAGCAATCAATTAAAATCAATCCTGCATTTTGCAAATTATCAATGGATATTCATGAATTTATTGTTGAAGTTGTATTAGAAAATAAACCAGCAGCCCGAGATCCAGTAGGAACCGTTATTCAAAAGGACCTTCTGGCGAAAAAAGGGTTTGACATGGTTTCAAATGTGCGGTCAGGCCAATATTTAAGGTTTTACCTCAAAGCGTCTGACGATAGAGATGCTAATAAGATCATTGAGAAAATTTGTAACGATCTTCGGATATTCAATCCAGTAACTCAAAATTTAACAATTTTAAAGGTATCAAAAAATTAATTGCCAAATAAAATGACAATAAAAATCGCTTGTATTCAATTTCCGGGTTCCAATTGCGATCTTGATACCATGCATGTGCTAAATAATGTTATAGGCATAGAAACGCACTTAATATGGCATAATCAATTCAAAGAATCTGAGTTCGATGGGTGCGTGTTGCCTGGAGGTTTCTCGTTTGGAGACTACTTACGATCTGGCATTATTGCTGCCCATAGTCCTGCGATCGAGGAAGCTCGCGTCATGCTTAAGGATGGAAGGCCCATCATTGGTATATGCAACGGATTTCAGATTCTTACAGAAGCCCAATTTCTCCCAGGAGCATTGCTTGGAAACGATTCGTTAAAATTCGTGTGTAAATGGGTCAATATTAAGGTTGAAAACACGAATACTGCGTTTACTAACAAGATGATTACAAGTTCCGTGTTAAAAATCCCCATAGCACACGGAGAAGGGCGTTATTTCTCAGAAAATTTGAAAGAACTCGAAGATAACGACCAAGTCGTTTTTAGATACTCTAACGAAAGTGGAGAAATTACCAATGAATCCAATCCTAATGGGTCCTTGGATAATATCGCTGGAGTATGTAACCTTGAACAAAACTGCGTTGGACTCATGCCTCACCCCGAACGTGCCTCAGAATCGATCTTAAGCCCTACTGGAACAACGCACGGCAGGTTATTTTTTGAATCCATGATTGAGTTCATTAAAAGGAGGGTATCCTAATGCCTAGAGTTGAAAACAAAGGTGACGAGTTAACGGTCGATCTGACCGAGAAAGAAATTAAGCAAATACAAGATTTGTTAAAAAGACCCCCCTCCTTGACAGAATGGGGCATGTTCGATGTAATGCACTCGGAACACTGTTCTTATAAATCTTCGCGTCCAAAATTAAAGACCTTTGAAAATGCCGAAGAGAATTACGATTATGTCTTGGCAGGGCCAGGTGAAGACGCAGGAGTCATAGATATTGGGGATGGTTATTGCTTGGCGTTCAGGATCGAGTCGCACAACCATCCTTCAGCAATCGAGCCGTATCACGGTGCTGCTACGGGAATTGGCGGCATCATCAGGGATATCTTGTGCATGGGGGTGCGACCAATTGCGTTGCTCGACCCGTTGCGTTTTGGACCATTAAAGAACAATCCACACTCACAATGGTTATTTAAATATGTAGTAAAAGGCATTGCGGATTATGGCAATTGCACGGGCATTCCAACCATTGGAGGAGAAGTCGAATTTGACAAGAGTTTTGAAAATAATTGCTTGGTAAATGTTGCTTGCATTGGCTTAGGAACTATTGAGGATTTCAAACACGCTCCAAGTAGAGCGTATAATCCGGGTGATTATATTGTCCTCATGGGCGGATCTACGGGTAGGGACGGCATTCACGGAGTAACATTCGCCTCTCGAACTTTAACGGAGATGTCAGAAGCGGATAGACCTGCCGTACAAATAGGAGATCCATTTACAAAAAAGATGATAATCGAAGCGACGATTGAAGCCATAAAAACGGGTTATGTGAGAGGACTGAAAGATTTAGGTGGCGGTGGGCTATCGTGTGCATTAAGCGAGCTAACTGGCGATGGAGGCACCGGGGCACTAGTTGATATGAGCAAGATATTCACAAGGGAGCCGGGAATGAACTCGTTTGAAATCATGCTTTCAGAATCGCAAGAACGAATGGCTTTTATCGTGAAACCCGAGGGACTAGAAACGGTTTTAGAAGTATTTCGGAAGTACGAGACACCACATGCCGTTATAGGAAGAACTGACGATTCTAAAGTCTTAAAGATACGAGACGGAGAAAAACTCGTGGTCAACCTTCCAGCAACGGCCTTATCGGACGCACCAACGATTATTAGGGAAGAGAAACGACCAGATTACTTGGATAATCTTTTAAACCAAAATACTCCAGAACCTTCATTGGAGTTGGAAGATATAATTAACCAATTGTTGGCGTCCGAAAATATTTGTAGTAAAGAATGGGTATATAGACAGTATGACCACGAAGTAGGCGTTCGATCCGTTGTAAAATGTGGAGAGGGGGATTCTGGATTGTTGCGCATTATAGGTACCAATAAATTCATTGCGGCAAGCGTTGGATGCAATTCTAAGCATTGTTACCTCGATCCTTACGAAGGTGCCAAGTCGGCTTTGGTCGAAGTGTGTGGAAATGTAATAGCAAGCGGCGCCAAGCCAATGGCAATGGTGAATTGCTGCAATTTTGGTAATCCCGAAAAACCTGTGTCTTATTGGTATTTTTCAAAAGCAGTTGATGGAATGAACGACTTCTGTAGGACTTTACGAATCCCAATTGTTGGAGGAAATGTTTCCTTGTACAACGAAGATGAGGTATCCAACACGGCAATCAAGCCCGCACCAGTCATAATGATCGTGGGAATTGTCGAGGGTCAAGAAAACATTATTACACTACCTTTTAAACAAGATGGAAATTACATCCTTCTCGTGGGGGAAACAAAAAAAGAATTAGGCGGCTCTGAATATCATTCTGTTGTATATGGATTGGAAGGTGGCGTACCACCTAAAATTGAGGAGGAGGAGATTAAGGCGACCTGGGAGTTACTTGAACAGTTGTACATTTCAAAAATAGTCAAGGCAAACCATGATGTGAATAGGGGGGGTTTTATGGTAACTATCTCTGAAATGTGCTTTAAAAACAATTTAGGTGCCGTACTTGACCTTTCAGAAATAAAACCAAAAGATATAAGAGACGACCAATTTTTATTCAGCGAATCTGGAGGAAGATTCATACTGGAAATTGATCCAGACGATTATGTAGAGGTTGAAAGACTAGCAACGATTAAAAAAGTATATGTACAAAAAATAGGAGTTTTAAGTTCTAATCCTCAAATAATTGTTAAAGGTTTGAAAACTAAGGATATTACGATTAATCTGAATAAATTAAAAAAATCTTACCAATCTACTATACCAAAATTAATGGAGACATGAAAAAATAGATGTGCGGAATATTCGGAATGTGTTGCAATAATTTTTTGCATTCAGTTGCGGGAACCATTTACACGGGACTTATGGCATTGCAGCATAGAGGACAAAGGTCCTGTGGGATATCAACAACGCAATGCGATGGTAAAATTGTTGCTTTTAAGGATAAAGGGTTGGTTTCAAGAGTTCTTAATCTTAAGGTGCTAAGCTCGTTTTCTGGTAATGTAGGCATCGGACATGTGGGCGATAATACCCTCAAAAGCGCCCATCAAAATTATCTCCAACCATTTCATCATGAGTCGCAAAATATAGAGTTTTCTATTGTAATGGACGGAGCGGTAACGAATTATAAAGAACTCAGAGAGGATTTGGAGACTCTTGGAATAATTTTTTCTGGAAATACCCATGTTGAATTGATATCTGCTTTAATAGAACTCCTATACAAGATTTACAATAAAGACATTCTTCTAACCCTAATTAAAACGGTAGAGGCGCTTAAAGGAGCGTTTTCTGTCCTACTCATGACTTCTGGAGGAGAATTATTTGCATTTAGAGATCCCGTGGGATATACCCCATTATGCCACGGCGTTCTGGAAACACCTGGAAAATCAATTCGATTGGTCGCATCCGAGTCCAGCGCCTTGGATGTGTTAGGTTGCCAAGATATTTTCGATGTTAAACCAGGCGAGGTAGTCGAAATTCACCCAAATAAAAAGGTGAGAAAGCACCGAGCAGTTCCTCAAAAGAATGGCGGAATCTGCCATTTTGAGTTCGTAAACAACGCACGTCCCGACTCGGTCATTGAAGGGTTGCCAGTAGCAAACATTCGCTATAAATTAGGTAGAAACTTGGCAAAACTCGATATTATAAATTTTGATAATGCAATAGTGGTACCAATTCCCGATTCGGGAAGAAGCGCGGCCATGGGATATTCTTGGGAGTCTGGAATTCTGTATCAAGAAGGGTTGATGAAAAACAGGTACAGATGGAAAATTAACTGCGAGATTAAAGAAAAGCTAAACCCAATCAAGGCAGTTATAGAAGGAAAGGACATCGTACTCATTGACGACTCCATTCTTTCTGGAAACACGCTAAAAGAAATAATATTGATGTTAAGAACTGCGGGGGCCAACTCGGTTCACGTTCGTATAAGTTGTCCTCCAATCATTAACAAATGCGAAACCAATGGTAGTTTAAAAAGTAGAGACTTATTAATTGCTAGCAAAACCAAGATAGACCATTACGATAATTTCAACGAGGAAATGAGAACATACATCGGAGCCGACACGCTTGTGTACCAGTCAATCGAATGCTTTATCGATGCTGTGGGTTTAGACGAGAATAACATGTGCTTGAGTTGCATAGCAGAATATTGCTTGGTCAAGGAAGAGGAAAGGTTAAACCACCTTGAAATCGACTTAATCGTCAAATAATAAAATTAACTATCTTGACCTTAAAAATTACTCTTACTTTTGATTTATATTTTCCTGATTGCTCTAATCGAAGAGATCTCGCATGTCAATCCCAAGAAAAAAAGTTACATATAAATATTTATCCTATTATATTTTAATTGGATAAGTTTTATATTTTAGGTAATATATACAATAATTGGTACTAACAATTTAGTATCGAAAAAACACTACTAATAGGGATATTTATGAGAGCACGAGCTTGTACGAAATGCAAAACATACGCTGTAATTCATGCTAATAATCCCGTGAGCCTGAACAGGATAAAAGCCTTCGAAAAAGTTCACTCAGGGCATTCGCTTGTTACCGTTGATTACTTCGAAATTAAAGACGAATACAAGCGATTTAACGAAAACGAGGCTCCAAGCGTGGAAAAACCAGTCGTATCCTAAGTTTATCTCTTCTTTTTTATGACCTTTATCTTTTTGTTTTTAGATAATCATCTTCTTAACATTCGATGAAATTCAAACGAAAATAGACTTTAGTTCTTCTATTGACATGTTATATATTCAAGGCAAGGACGAGTCATTTACAATTAGCAATAATCAAGGATCCTAAAGAGCACTAGCGACTTTTAAGGGAGGTCCCTGCCGTCGCGACCAGGGTGCGGTCGAAATAATATAAAAAAAAGTAAGGGTGAAAATCCACGAGTTCACTCGCATTAACCAAAAGACAAAAATCCAGGGTTGACCACAGGGACCATTGTTATGATTTTTTTTTGGTTCTATTTACCTGTTAATATAAAATCTAACTTCTAATCTTCTATAAATAAATAATTTTATAAGATACCATAAAAATGAATGTGGAATGAAAGTGAAGGAAAATTGGATTTAAAAAAAAATTATAAAAATTAAGGATTAATAAGAGATATTTTATTTTTTAAAATCTTGTTAATTTGTATTTATCTTAAAAAATTCACAAATTATGGTTATCGTAAAAATTAATAATCACATATTTCATTGGTTCTAAATAGATCAAAAATAAAGTTTTAACCGTTTCTAATCCATAATCAATTTAATGATTGATTAAAAAGGGTCGTTTTTTTTTCTTTAGTATGTATTGCTGATGGTATTCTTCGGCCTCCCAGAATTCGGATGCTTTGGTGATTTCAGTAACGATTGGTCTCCTGAATTTTCCCGATTGTTCCATCTTTTCCCTTGATTTTACGGCCATATTTTTTTGTTCGTCGTTCATGTAGAAAATTGCCGTTCTGTATTGACTTCCCACATCCGGTCCCTGCCGATTTGGCGTTGTTGGGTCGTGAATGTTCCAGAATAAATCCAACAGTTCGTCGTACGATACGATCGTTGGATCGAAAGTTATTTCCACAGCTTCTGCGTGTCCCGTCTTGTCGCTACAAACATCTTCGTAAGTTGGATTTGGAAAATCTCCTCCCGTATAACCTACCCGTGTAGATATTACGCCTTTTTGGCTTCGATACGCTTCTTCTTTAGACCAAAAACACCCCGCAGCAATGATCGCTTTTTCATTTTTTTTCGGTTCCATGTAATTAATATAAAAGATTTGACAAAAATATCTTTTCGTAATAGGATATAAACAGAAAGATCTTTGAAAATGCTTTTAATAAGAAAATTCCGTGGTTTTTTTACAAAATATTATAAATTCAAATAATATTATTTTCAGTCAATATTATCAAATTTTTCATCAGTAAAATTATCAAATTTGATAGTAATGAAGAATGACAAGTTTAAAACGCAAGAAAGCGAAGAAATTATTTTTATTCACATTTAAAAAGCAATATACTTGACTAATTAATTGTGAGATTAACGAGTTCCTAATAATTTTTTGTCGTAAATTTGGATCTAAGCCTCAATAAATCGAGAGATGCACAAAATAATCCCTAATATCGCATTATAAGGACTAAACATAATAAATAACGATAAGGACAGGAAAATTATTACTAGATGTACTATAAGGATTGAAATTATTCCGATTTTAAATTTTGATTGATCCTCGTTAATATACAGCAGTTTAGCTTTTATATCCACGATATTGGTTGGTTTATATCCAAAAAAATTACTTGTATTGAATTATGATTTTTAAACATTTTTTGTACTTTAAATAATCGTTCAATTTTGTCTGCATCTTGATTTCTTTAATTTTAATTGATTCCTCATCCGATAGACTCATTTTTTTCTAGAGTATTATAGTTCTAGCATGGATAATGGTTTTCTTTTCTTTTCATCTGCTTTTATCTGTTGTTTTGATGTTTTTATTAGACTTAATTATAGTTTTTAGTTATATATTTCCATTATTATCATTTATTATCTATATTTTGCGAGTTCGATTTCCGATACATTTATATACGAATATAACTATTATTAGATCAATATATTCGATTTGTGATATATTGCGAAAATGAATAAAATTGAATAAGGAATATACTAAAAAAGACTGAAAGGAGAGAGAGAAATTGAATACTAAAAGCATAATTACAACCGATAAATACCAAATTGAAGAATTATTGGAAAAATACGCCCAAGCCATCGACCTTCTAGGACTTGCGGAACTTTTACCAATCGAAGATCACCAAAGAAAAGTAAACGAGATACGGAAATTACAAAATACCCTGAAAGATGTATCATCCATAACTATTCATCTTAAATAATTTTAACGTGATTATCATGTTTTTTGGAAAAAGATTCCACGGACATCAAGGAAGCGGGTTATCGGGACTGGACATTTTAGTGCTTTCCATTATCAAGAACAACCCAAAAATTTCGGGATACGAGATAAGCCTAAAAATTAATAATAATTTCAGGGGAATGTGGAAGGCATCGGCCGGTACGATTTATCCGTTATTAAATAGATTGGCAGAAAAGGGTTATCTTGACGTGGAAGAAACCGTGGATAATAATCGTCAAAAAAAGCTATATAGCGTGAGTAGTCAGGGATTGGAAAAAGTAAAAGACATGATCGAAATCAACCTGCGAAATTCCATTGATACGCTAGGAGAATACATGAAAACGGTTTTAAAAGCCGTTCCAACTAGCCTAAGCGTGGATGATTGTTTTTGCGGGTGGCCATCTCGAGAAACTCATCAAGAATCTACCCTTGACGAGGAAAATTATTCTTTAGACAATATTGAACGCCTTCAAACAGCCATACAACGATTAAAAGTGGCAAAAGAGAGATATTCAAAAAGAATAGCGCATTTGGAATCTCAAATCATTTCATACGAAAAACTTTTAGATAAATTAAAGAAAGGTCGAGAGGAAAAAGCAAGACGCATAGAGATTCTTGATGAAGATGCGGACTTTGAAGATTTTAATTAAGCACAAAATTCAAGATGATGTTATTAGAAACATCTAAAAATTAAAAAAAAATCTAAAAAAAAATTGAAAACAAAAAGAGGATAAAATAATGTGTGACGACAACATGTTTCACAGAAGCCCTACAGGTGCTTCAACCCACCATAAATCCTTCCATGGAAAGGCACATCATCCAGGAGGACCGATACCAGGATATTGCATCCCTCCAACAGGATTTGACATGAGGCAAATCGGTAGAATGATTCACCGTTTTGCAAGCGGAATTGCAAATAATTACGAAGGATGGGTCCCATATAACTTGGAAGATAAAGGAGATAGTTATCTTGTTCAAGTTCCGTTAGCAGGACGCACCAAGGAGGACGTTAGTGTTTCTATCATAAACAAGACATTAAATGTAGCGGCGAAGAAACCACAATCCACCGAAGCAATAGGCAATGAAGATAAAAAGGAACCCCCCTTTTTACGGACCTTTTTCTCGTTTGTTGATGTGAATCTCGACATTCCATTACCAACCGACGCAAACACGAGCGAAATTAAATCGATGATGCAAAACGGCCTGCTCAAGGTCAAGATCGGTAAAAAACCGCCCACGAACATTAACATTGACGATGAAACAAGTAATTAGCTACAACCCCAATAATTAAATCAAATTAAGGGAGGAGCGCTTTAGAATTCGTCGCAATTTCTCGGGAGGAGGACGCGAATAAATTCTAAAGCACACCACTTAATGTATTTTTTTTCTTATTAAAAATTTTATTATTGAATTAAAATATATCTTGTATTTATTCGTAATTTAAATCTCTATCAATTCGTATTGAGTTGAACCAAGCCCTATTTTCTCTGCGTAATCAAGTTGTTTTACGCCACGGAATTTTTTTCCGTTGTTTTTAGCTAAATCGTGACAAGCTTTATCTATTGCTACGGGGTCGGTTGAGATAAGCACGCCAATATCGTCTATCAAAAGTTTCATTTTCCTTGGCTCACAGTCGCATCCTCTCGTGATATTCATGGCAAAATTGATATAAATATTTTTTTTCCCTTTTGCTGCTGCATATGCGTACTCAACGAGATTTTCCTTGAAATTATTGCCTATTCCTATAAGTCGCATGTATCCTTTAAGCGAATTGAGCGAAATTGCCCCATGTGGACATATTGCAGCACAAGCCCCACAACCCACACATTTATCATGATCAATAAAGGACTTCTCATCTTTCTCAATGATAATCGCGTTCTCGTTGCATCTCGTTTTACAAAGGTTACATTTTTTGCATTTTTTCTCCTTTATTTTAGGTTTAATTCCCTTGTGCATTGCAAGCTTTCCGCCTCGAGCAGCGTGTCCCATTGAAAGTTGCTTAATTGCTCCTCCAAAACCTGCTAATATATGCCCTTTAAAATGAGAAAGAACTATTAGCTGATCATAGTCGAGAAAATTCTTCCCAATCTTACAATTTTTATAATGCTTCTTGTTGATTTCAACTTCAGCAAAAGATTCTCCATAGTCTCCATCAGCGATTATTATTGGTATCTTATTAAACCCATGTTCTTGAGCGAGTGCCAAATGAATTTCTTTTTTATGCCTCTGTCCGTTATATAATGCGTTTGTTTCAATATAACACGTTTCGATGTTTTTTTCTTGGAGAAAATCGATTATTCCGTTATAATTCTCAGGTTTAATATAGGTATGGTTGCCCTTTTCTCCGAAATGTACTTTTAAAGGTATTTTTTTATCTAGATCAATATTTTCTTCTAAAATAATTCTGTTTAACAGGCCTCTAGTTATCTGATTTACATCGTTAGTGCTGGTGCGTGAGTTTAATTTTTTATAATACACATTTGACATCTTGATTTCCAACTCTCTTTTCGTGAGAATGATTGGTTAAATATGTGTATATATGAGCCATTACTTATATATTATATTTGGTACGCCTTTTTCTTTTTCATAAGTCAGAGATTTATTAATCGCAACTATTGTCATGAATATTTGCTTGTTAAATCCCGAGTTAAAGTAAATATAAATAGAGATTATTGCATAATATTAGTGTACGAGAAATGTCTAGTCCAAACAAGGAAGAGGAAAATGCCATTGATCCCGAGAACATCGACTTGATCATCAGGGATCTCAAAACCTCCTTCGATAATCTCGAGAAAGCGGACTTTCAAGAAACGCAAGGGTTCCAAGTAAAGCTAGCGAAGACCATAGCTTCATTAAGAGAAATGAAAGTGTCCATGGCGGGCGATCAATCAGCTAACCCTTCAGGAGCACAGGATAAAGATTCGAGAAATTATCTCTTAAACCAGTTGGACTTTTTCCTTTACATGTTGGATCAAATTGACGACTCTAAAACGGAAAATCAACGCAAGAAGTTCGATTTGATTATGAAAATCGCTAAACTAAGAGAAAAATTACGTGAAATATAGCGTTCCTTATTAGATATTTTGGAAAAAAAGGAATATAAATTAATGTTTTAATATCTTGACGAATTTTCTCAATTTATAGATATTTTCGTTGCTAAAGTGGTGGTTACTATCAATGAGAAATTCTTTCGCTCGCTTGTGAAAACTGTAGTTTTTAACAAAATTTGATACTATATTTTCCACGATTAATAATAAAATCGCAAATAAAGCAAGCCATTCGGAAAATTTCGTTAATTCCGCGTCAAATTCTTTAGTTTGAAGCTTGATAGTGAAGGAAGTAATTACGGAATTTAGGATGTGAAATATAAATAGAGCTGCGGAAACAAACCCAACGATTGCGTGTAATTTTGAAACTTTTGGAGTAATTATTATCAAAACAGAATAAAGCAAGCAGGAATTAAGCCCACCCAAGAAAAATACATTAGCCGCAATACCATGAAGCAATGTGATATTATAAGGAAATATTGCTATAAAAATCAAGCCAGCACAAGTCGCAATTACAGAAACCAATAAACAATCTGTAATAGTTTTATTAGCACCAAGTTTCCTGAATTCTTTTATGTGATGAAGGTAAAATAAGAATAAAAACACGCTTGACACGGATATTCCAATATTAAAAACAATGTTAGAACCGTTAGGACCGATCCCTAAATGGCTAATCCAATGTGTAAATGGGGTAAAACTCGGATCTACAGTCATATATAGCAAAAAAGCGGCTAATATGGAGATTGAGGCAACGAAAACGCCAATGATCCCAAGCAAATAACCCGGAACCACGCGATATATGGGACTTACATGATCGAGAAAATCATCTATCTTCTCGTCAATGTTTAAAAAAAACTCATCAATTTTTTCGTATTTACTCATTCTCTCGTACCCGTTTTTTCTATAATGTTTAGATTTCGAACAAGTTCACATTTAACATGTAAGAACAGCAAGAAAAATAATTAGTTTTTTATTTATTGTTGTCGTGCCCAAAACGAACTTTTTATCAAGAATATTTGATGCTCCGTTCAAAAATGTACTAAAACAAGAAATTTAAAAAAAATTATTTCGTATTAAAATGGTCGTCGAGGAAATCTCCCAATAGGAGATCGAAATGGTCCAGATCCAGGACGTCTATAACGGCCAAAACCTCCAATAAAACCTAAAGAACTTCCGTGATTGTCGTGCATGACATTATCTATGCTCAATACAAAACCCAGCAATATTCTCCTGTCGGTTTCGTTATCGAGGATCCTGAGAGCATAAGTGTCTTTAAAGTCAAACAAACCTCTTAGAAAAACATCCCTCCAACGATCGACTTTTTCGATTTCGGCTATTAATTTACCCGTAGAACAATCGGAAATTCTAAACGACCAGCCAAAGAAGTCTCCTTCCGCTTCGTACCATCGGTTGCCGAACGGGTCTTCTAGGAAAAACTTTGGATGAAACAAGGTGAGGATCTTTTTCTTGATGCGCGCAATGAGATTTCCTTGAGGATCTTTCATGTCTTGAGCATTTCTCGCCGTGACGATTTTTTCTTCGAGAGTTGCCGCAACTTCGCCGTTTAATTCTTGGATTTCGACTCTCCTGCGTATGCTGAAGATCTTTCTGTTCATCTTGCCTATTAGGGTTCCGTTCTCGTCGAGAATATCGCCGTATCCCAAGTCCCACATCTTTTCTTTAATGATATAATAATTCCTATTAATATCAAATATTCCTCCAGATGCTCGAACAGAGGGTTCTTCAAATGTCGTGGAGACTTGCTGAGGACGAGGTTGGAACGGAATGGACGCACGATTGCTTTCTACACCTTCTTTTACGATTTTTTCTTTAGAAGGCAAACTGGCTCCACATTCCTCGCAATATTTTTGATCTTCAATTCTTGTAATTTTTCCACATTCAGGGCAATGCATTTTTTTTACATTCCACACTTATTTTTTGATTTCTCTAATTTAAGATAACAACGAGCTTTATTAAAACTTCCTAAGTCCAATTTTTAATACTTATTTTTCATCTACATGCTGACAATTTACCATTTGAAATCTTTATTATTAAACCGTTAAATGAGCTTGTTTCACTCGAAATTTTATTTTCTTATATTTTTTCTTTTTAGATAAGTTGAAGAACTATATTTACAAAAATATTCCTAAAATTATATAATTAAGACGATACTCAATGAGAAATAATAAAATAAAAATGAAAAAAATTGTGTTACTCTCTTCTTAACATCGTGCTGAGTTCGCTTTTTAATAAATCCCGTATTGCAACCCGGATGACTTCCGAGCGATTTGGATACATGTTTTCATTCACTAATTTTTCAATTCCATCGATATAAGCTTCGGGAATATGACATGTTATTAACTTCATTGATGATGGCTCACTTCTAGTCGTATTAAATGAGTATTTAAGATATATTTATTGTCTCTATCATAAATATGAATGTAATATCACGATAATACTATGTGATTAGGAGGCTTGTTAATATTATTATGGGAATTTTTAACTGAAAAATGTTTGAATTTTATCACTTAAGGAATAACAATTATAAAGATTTGTTCTAGGGCATTAAATTTTATCGACTTTATTACTCTATTTTTAAAACATAAATAGAATAAAAATATACTTC